>NZ_JBEXUE010000117.1:0-23695 GCF_040614275.1 Streptosporangium sp. NPDC006013 | reverse complement strand
GCACGCCGCCGACCTCCGTATCCGGCCGGGCGGCCGGCACGGCCTCCCGGATCCGGTGGTAGGCCGCGCGGACCTGCCCGGCGTCGGCGAGGCCGACGGCGACGCCGCCGACGTCGCTCTTGTGCGTGATCTGCGCGCTGACCACCTTGAGGACCACCGGGTACCCGACGCGCTCGGCGACGGCGACCGCCTCGTCCGCGGTCGCGGCGACTCCGGAGGCCGGGACGGGCACGCCGTGCCGGCCCAGCAGTTCCTTGGCCATCGGCTCGGTGTGCACGATCCGCTCGCCGCCGGACGGCGCGACACCGAGCGGGCGCCACCCCTCCTGGTGGGTCCAGCGGCCCCGCTCGACCCAGCGGCGCAACGCCGCAGTCCCGTTGCGAACGCTGCGCACCGGGACCAGCCCGCCCTTGACCAGTTCGTCGTAGCCGGGGCCGAGCCGGTCGCTCATCCACACCGGCAGGATCGGCGTCTCGGTCTCCCGCTGGACCTGGGCGATGGACGCGCCGATCGCCTCGGTCAGCTCCTCGTAGTCGCAGGGGAACGGGTAGAGCACCAGGCCCACGTCGGGGTCGTCGGCGACGGCGCGCAGGCTCTCGTGGCCGATCTCGGTGCGGGTGAGGATGTCGGAGGTGGCGTCGACCGGGTTGGCCACCGCTGCGTAGTCCGGCAACACCTCGCGCACCCGGGCCAGCGTCTTGTCGGAGAACTCGGCCAGTTCCAGCCCGGCGTTGCCGACGGCGTCGGCGCCGAGCGCGCAGCCGCCGCCGGAGAACCCGTACACGGCGACCCGCTCACGCCCGGTGGGCCGCTTGCGGGCGAACAGCGCGGCGGTGTCGATCAGCTCGTCCATGTCGTCGACCTCGACGACCCCGGCCTGCCGGAACACCGCACTGTTGACCTCGGCGGCGCCGGACAGCGAGCCGGTGTGCGAGGCGACGGCCCGGGCGCCGTAGTCGGAGCGGCCGACCTTCAGCGCGATGACCGGCTTGCCGCGCTCGGCGGCGTACAGCGCGGCGTCCACGAAGGCGGGGCCGTTCTTGACGCCCTCCATGGTGCTGGCGATGACGGTGATGGCGTCGTCGTCGGCGTAGTGGCGGATGAAGTCCGCGACGGTCAGGTCGACCTCGTTACCGGTGGACGCCCACAGCCCGACACCGACGCCGCGCTCCATGGCCTGCAGGAAGCAGCGGCCGATGCCGCCGCCCTGGGTGGCCAGGCCGATCGGGCCGGCGAACTGGTCCAGGTGGAACGACGGGGAGAACATCAGGCCGAGCCGCCGGTTCAGGTTGCACAGGCCCGGCGAATTGGGCCCGTAGATGCGCATCCCGGACTCGCGGCCGATCCGCGCCATCTCCGCCTCGGCCCGCTTGCCCTCCTCGCCCATCTCACCGAACCCGGAGGTGAAGACGATGGCGAACCGGGTCCCCTTCTGGGCGCACTCGCGCAGCACGGAGAGCGTCTGCGCGGCGGGGACGACCAGCAGGGCGACGTCGGGGGACTCCGGCAGGTCCAGCACGCTCTGGTAGCAGGGCAGGTCGTGGATGGTCCTCTTGGTCCGGCTGATCAGGTACGCCGTACCGGTGAAGTCCGAATGGTCGAGAAGGTTTGCGACTGTTCGTGAGCCAAGACTGCCCGGGCGGTCCGATGCTCCAATGATCGCCACAGACGAAGGGTTCACCAGCCGGGACAGGTCCACCCGTCCGGCCAGACCCGTGGCCGCCTCGATACCGACCGCTCCCATGCGCCACCCCGCTTCCGTTTTCATGTTATTTCGTTGAATCTTACGAGATATCGTGACTCGAAGGCAATGAGTCGGACCCACCCGGCCACCGGGCGTCCCCGCCGGACACACCCAGACGCATGCCCAGGGCGGACTCCTCGGTCGCAGCGGAGCGCCCGAACTCGCACGAGCAGGCGGGCACGCCCGCCCACGTGACGGTGAGGCAGTGCTCGCAGCTGGTCACCAGCGGGGGGACCGGGCCGGCGGCGGGGTCCCCGAGGAGGGAGCGGGCGCTCATCGCGACCCCGCCCCGGCGGCTGCTGCGTCTACTGGCACGATGACCCCCCAAGGATCCTCTACTGCGACCTTTCGTGATGTTACACGAAATCCCGTTGCTTGCGAGGGGCCTCGAAGTCGAAGGCCGGCCGCGATGGCCGTGGACGGCGAAACCCGCTTTGACGTGTGGAAAACCACTCCCAGACCGGTCGGCCGATCCCAGCGGAGGACCGTTCTCCCACCGGACGACACTCCCAAGTACGGGATGCCGCGACCTACACCGGGATTACGGGACCTATCTGTAAGGCCCGAAGGCGCCACCCCGCGGGGCGGCGGGCACCGGCCCCGCGGGGATCCAGCGCCGGCGGGACGGGGTCACCCACCGCGGAGCACGGGACCGGCCGCCGTGACTCGGGCGCCGAAACCGGCGCGGTCCGGACGGGCACAGGGCCCGGCGAGCACGTCCGGCCCGCCAGGCCGCCCGTACCTGCAACCGGCACGCCCGACTACGTCCCTTGCAGGCGTTTTATTACCATTTCGTCAAGACACGTAGTATTTCATCGCTATTTCGGGATACGCTACGGTACGTCGTTACCCAAGACAAGAGTGTCGGTACCACGGCGTACGACCGTCCGCCCGCCGCCGGCCCGTCCCGGCGTGGGCAGAGCAGCCCACCGGCCCACCCCGGATCTCGGCCCGTCACCGCAGGACAGACCGGACAGCCAACCGGGACACCGGATACGGTCCTCCGCAGAGACGAGGCCGCCACATCCTTGACGCAGTGTGTCTCAGACCATATTTTTGCACGAAATATCGGCATACATTGTGAGATATCGAGATGCTCGATGAAGTATCTGACTGACCGGTAGCCGGACCTCCCGGCCCGGTCGGCCCGGCACCGCGAGGACGCCCGGACGTGTCACCGACACGGCCGCCCGCGCCGCCCGCGACCGCGCCCCCGAAACGACAAGCCACCAGCCGACCATGAGCGCCGTACCGGCGGGCCAGCAGTGCCGCGCCGGTGTCAGGCGACCCCTGATCCCCCCCGTCACCGAAATCCCGCCGTAACCCGGCCGTCATCTTCTCCCCAGCGATGAACGGCCTGCGGGATTGATCCGCAGCCCATGAGGAGGCTGAACGATGCGTCCCACCTTGAGGCTGATGGCAGTGGCGATGCCGCTGGCCCTCACCCTGGCCACCGCCGCCTGCGGCGGCGACTCCGGCGCCACAGAGAAGCGAGAGGTCAGCGCCTTCTCCGCCACGGGCGACGACGCCCTGGCCGCACAGCTGAAGCCCAAGCCACTCGCCGAACGCAAGACCATCAAGATCGGCATCTCGTCGATCGTCGGCTCCTACGCCGCAGTCGCGCTCGCCGACAGCCTCGGGGAGTTCGAGAAGGAGAACATCCAGATCCGGTTCGAGTTCCTGCAGACGCAGGATGCGCTGGTCATGATGACGCAGGGCAACGTGGACGTGCTGGCCACCCAGGTCTCCCCCGGCCTGCTCAACCTCATCGCGTCCGGCGAGGACATCCGGATCGTGTTCCCCGGCGGCGGCCGGCCCGAGAGCACCGACCAGGGCCTGTACGTCAACAAGAGCATCTTCGGCGACAACGGGAAGTTCGACCTGACCGACCTCAAGGGCGTCAAGCTCGCCGGCCCCGGCGGCAACCGCCCCGCGCTGTGGGCCTCGCTGTTCGAGTACCTGAAGAGCAACAACGTCGCCATCGGCCCCAAGGACGTCGAGTGGCAGGACCTGACCTCAGCCGACTCGATCAACGCGCTGCGCAACGGCGCGGTCGGCGCCGCCTACGCCTCGACCCCGTACCAGAAGGTGGTGGCCGGTGACGCGTGCTGCGAGTTCGTCAAGGGCGCGATCGCCCCGACCACCGGTGTCTTCTACATGTTCGACGACCGCCTGATCAAGGAGGACCGGGAGACCGGGCTGGCCTTCACCCGGGCGCTGGCCAGGACGACCCAGAAGTACCTGCTCAAGGACTACCGGCAGACCAAGGAGGTGGTCGCCGCCCTCGCCGCGGCGCAGAAGATCCCCGAGGACTCCATCCGCACCACCGAGCCCTCGGCCTTCGAGGCGGACTACAACGTGCACACCGAGAACGCCTCGATCTACCAGGGCTACTACCGCAGCATCGACAGCGGGCTGCTCCAGTACAAGGACGATCTCGGTGAGCAGAACCTCTTCAACACCTCCTTCACCGAGGAACTGAAGAACGCCGGCTGAGCCCGGCGGCGGGGTCCCGCTGCGGCGGGGCCCCTTTTTCACCTATCGGGCACCGGATGACGACGGCAGGGAGCGACCGCCGCCGGCCGGAAGAGCCGAGAACCGGAAGAGCGGAGAAGTCGTGAACGACAGTAGAGTCGCGGTACGCGGCGTGGAACGGGTGTTCGCATCCGGTGGTTCCAGCATCCAGGCCCTGGGCCCCATCGACCTCGACGTCAGGGACGGGGAGTTCCTCTGCATCGTCGGCCCGTCGGGGTGCGGGAAGTCCACCCTGCTGCGCATCATCGCCGGGCTGCTGAGCCCCAGCGCCGGCGAGGTGTCGCTGCGCAGCACCAGCGGGGAGGCCCCGCTGACCTCGGTGGTGTTCCAGGACTACAGCATCTTCTCGTGGAAGACCGTCGAGGCCAATGTCCGCTTCGGCCTGGACATCGCCAAGATCCCGGCGGCCGTGTCCGAGGAGCGGGTCTCCCGGTGGCTGACCCGGCTGGGCCTCGCGGACTTCGCGTCCGCCTACCCGTCCGCACTGTCGGGCGGTATGAAGCAGCGGGTCTCCATCGCCCGTGCCTTCGCGGTGGAGCCGCAGATCCTGCTCATGGACGAGCCGTTCGCCGCACTGGACGCGCAGTTGCGCCAGATCATGCAGGCCGAGCTGCTCGAACTCTGGCAGGAGGACCGCAGGACCGTCATCTTCATCACCCACAACCTGGACGAGGCGATCCTGCTCGGCGACCGGGTGATGGTGATGAGCTCCCGGCCGGGGTGCGTGGTGGCCGAGTTCGAGGTGCCGTTCGAGCGGCCACGCTCGGCCGACATCCGCCGCAGCTCCGAGTTCGCGGAGCTGGAGGGCGAGATCTGGGACCAGTTGCGGTCCGCGATGGAGCCGCGCTCCCGGGTGTCCGCGTGAGCGGGCGGCCGGAAACCGTGGGGAAGTGAAGAGGTGGGAACGATGACCGACCTGGTACAGACGGAGAAGCGGGCGCGGACCGGCCAGGAGGGCGGTGGCACCGTCCTACGCCGGCCGGACCTCGCCGAGCGCGACCCCGTCCGGTTCCAGCGGCGCCGAGTCCTGGTCGACAACCTGCTGCGGTTCGGCACGCCCGTCCTCATCCTCGCCGTATGGCAGGCGATCTCCAGCAGCGGGCTGGTCGACCAGCGGTTCTGGCCGCCGCCGAGCGAGATCGTGGTCTCCTTTGTCGAGCTGGTCTCCTCCGGCCTGGTGATCGAGGCGGCGGCCAGTACGCTCCAGGTGCTCATGCTGGGCTACCTGGGCGGATCGCTGGCCGGCATCCTGCTCGGCGTGCTGCTCGGCAGCATCCGCAAGCTGCGCACCGCCATCGAGCCGATCATCAGCGCTCTGTACACCGTGCCCAAGCTCGCGGTGCTCCCGCTGCTGCTGATGGTCTTCGGGCTGGGCATGACCCCGAAGGTGCTGCTGGTGGCGTTCGGTGTCTTCTTCATCGTGGTGATCTCCACCATGTCCGCGGTGGCCGGCATCCCCGAGGGCTACCTGGAGCCGGCCCGGTCCTTCGGGGCGAGCCGGCTGCAGACGTTCCGGCACGTGACCCTGCCGGCGATGGTGCCCGAGGTGTTCACCTCGCTGCGCATCGCCATCGGGACCGCGGTGCTGCTGGTCATCGGCATCGAGTTCGTGCAGGGCCGGGACGGCCTGGGCTTCCTCATCTGGAATTCCTGGCAGGTGTTCCTGGCGGACCGGATGTACGCGGGCATCGTGACGGTGTCGCTGATCGGCGTCGCGCTGCAGTCCGCGGTCACCTGGATCGGCCGCCGCGTCGCCCCCTGGGCCCCGCGCCGTTAGCGCGCCCCGCGCACACGGAGAAGGCCGCCGTCCCGGAGAGGGGACGGCGGCCTTCTCGCGTGTCCGCAGCCAGGTCAGAGGTCGCGGGCGATGGACTGCTTCATGATCTCCGAGGTCCCGGCGTAGATCCGCAGCACCCGGTTGGAGGTGTAGATCCGCGAGATGGGCGTCTCGTCCATGAAGCCCATGGCGCCGAACAGCTGCACGCACCCGTCGACGACCCGGTTGGACATCTCGCACAGCCACAGCTTGCCGACGGACCCCTCGGTGGCGGTGGCGACGCCGCTGCGCACCTTGCGCACCATCTCATGCAGGTACGCCCGGCCGACCTCGATCTCGCTCTTCATGCCGGCCAGCGCGAACTTCGTGTTCTGGAACTCGAACAGCGGGCTGCCGAACACGACGCGCTGCTTGACGTACTCCACCGTCTGCTGGAACGCCAGCTCGGCCTGGCCGAGGGCGCGGAAGCCGATCTGCAGCCGGTCCAGCGCCAGCGAACCCATCATGATCCGCATCGCGCCGCCCTCACCGCCCAGCACGTGCGAGGCCGGGATGCGCACCCGGTCGAAGTGCAGCTCGGCGGTGTTGCCGGCCGGGAAACCGGTGGTGGCCAGCTTCCGGCGGGTCACCCCGGCCATCTCGGGCGTGACCAGGAACATGGTCAGGCTGCGCCCGCGCCGCTCCTTCGACGTCTTGGCCACCACGTACAGCATGTCCGCGATGTCGCCGTTGGTGATGTACGTCTTGTCGCCGGACAGCACGTAGTCGTCACCGTCTCGCTCCGCGAAGCTGCGCATGGCCAGCACGTCGCTGCCCGCGCCCGACTCGGTGATGGCCATCGACTGGATGGCCTCCCCGGCCAGGATCCGCGGCGCCCACTCCCTGGCCAGCTCCGGCGACGCACCGTCCAGGAAGGCGCTGGTGGCGAGGTCGGTGCAGTACAGGCTGCCCACGGTGCCGTAGCACTGCGAGCGGGCGATCTCGTAGGAGAGGATGACATTGGCGATGGGGCTCGCGCCGGGGCCGCCGTACTCCTCTGGGATCACCGCGCCCAGGATGCCTGCGCGGCCGGCCGCCCGCCACGCCGCGTGCCGGGACGCGCTGTCGGTGCCCAGCTGGTGGAAGGTGGGCTCGATCTCCTTGTCGAGGAAGGACCGGACAGTCTGCCGGTACAGTTCCTCCTCCTCGTCGAACGGCGCGTGGTAGGCCAGCTCGGGCGCGACCGACGGACCGTCGAACGCTCCGAAGTCAGCGGTCATGGTGAAACTCCTCGGTTGGGGATGTCATCGGACGACACCGGTCCGCAGCAGTTCCTCGGCCTCGGCGCCGGTGTAGCCGAGTTCGGCGAGGACCTGCCGGGTGTGTGCGCCATAGCCGGGGCTGCCGGGCAGGCCGTCGGCCGGGGTCTCGGTGCGGGAGAAGGAGATCAGCGGGCCAAGGCAGCCGGTCAGCCTGCCGTACCGGTCGTCGGCACGGTCGGCGAGCAGGCGCGCGACGGCGGGGTCGCGCTCCGCGCCGTCCGGCCCGGCCCGTTCCACCCGCTCCAGCTCTGCCAGGCCGTCGGTGCGGCACTCCTCGGCCCAGACACCCGCCTCCGCCAGGGCGGCGAGCAGGTCCGCGGCGGTGCGCCCGGCGCAGGCCTCGTCGAAGCGGGCCGCGACCGCACCGTCCCAGGCGGCGCGCGGCAACGGCGGCTCCCCGGGCAGCATGACCCGCCACACGGCCAGCGCGGCCTCCTCGGTGCGCGCGGCGATCGCGATCCAGCCGTCCACGGCCCGGTACAGCCGCTCTCCGGGGTGCACGCCCTGCAGCGCCCCGTCCAGCGGCGGCGCCCCGCGCAGCGTACCGTCGGCCTCCCGCAGCAGGTCGGACAGCAGGAACATGCCGGCGTTGAGCAGGCTGACCCACATGTCTCCGGCCCGGCCCGCGGTCCGGCGCCCGTGCAGCGCCATCAGCACGGCGACCGCGCCGAGTGTGCCGGACACGTAGTCCAGGTAGGGCGTCCTGATCCACAGCGGCGGGCCGTCCGGGCCGCCGGCACGGCGTTCCAGGCCGAGCAGCGCCTGGATGACCATGTCGAAGCCGGGTGCGTCGGCCCGGGGACCGGTCGGCCCGAACGCGAACGCCTGAAGGGTCACCGCGTCCGGCCTGACCGCGCGCACCGCCTCGGGCGAGACGCCCATCCGCTCGGCCGCTTTGGGGCGCAGGTTGTGCATGACCACGTCGGCACGGGCCAGCAGGCGGCGCAGCACCTCGGCCCCCTCGGGGGCCTTCACGTCGACCGCCACGGCCCGCTTGCCCACGTGCGCGGCCAGGAAGTGCCGTTGCAGGCCGCGGTTGGGGTCGCCGCCGAGCGACTCGACCTTGAGCACGGAGGCGCCGAGGTCGGCGAGCAGCCGGCTGGCGAACGGGCCGGCCACGTAGGAGCCGAAGTCGAGGACGGTCACACCGGCCAGCGGCGGCCCGCCTCCGGTAGGGCCGGTCGCCACCGGACCATCCGTCTCCGCGGGAGCGGGCGCCGAACCGAGGGAGCCGATCACGTTTCCGGGCCCGGTGGTCCCGCCCCGGTCGACCAGCAACCCGTTGGCGGCGAGCTGCTCGTCGTCCAGGAACTCACCCAGGTCGAGCACGGGCGCCGCAGGCAGCCCCTCGGCCTCGGCCGCGGCCAGGATGCCGGCCCGGTCCAGCTTCGCCACGTGCGCCGCGATCAGCGGCCGATCGCCGAAGTAGGTGTCCGGTGAGGCGCCCACCCGGGGGATGCCCCTGTCGGCCGGGTCGACCGGCACGTCGATGCCGAGGATCCGGTACAGCTTGGCCACCGCCGACGGCACACCCATCACGAACTGCACGTGGCCGCCGTCGGCGCACTGGAAGATCAGGTGCTTGACGTCCTTCGGGGTGACCTTGCCGAACTCGGCGTCCGGCCGCTCGGCCCGCATCCAGAACGGCATCATGAACAGCGCCGCCCCCTGCTGGAGGGAGGCGCCCACCACCTGGCCGCGCCCACTGCCGGCCCGCTCCAGCAGCGCCGCCCACACCCCGAGTGCGGCCAGCATGGCCTGCCCGTAGGTGGGGAACGGCACGGCGAAGTACAGTGGCCGGTCGCTGAAGTGCTCGGCGACCATCCCGGTGCGGGCCTGCACCAGCAGGTCCACCGCGGGTGCGCCCAGTGCGTGCCCGGCGGCGTAGCCGGTCAGGTGCGCCACGACGAGCCGCGGGTACCGGTCGGCGAGGTCCGCGGCGTCGTGCCGCGGGGTGACCGCCGGGTGATCCTCTCCGCCGACCAGGCACACGTCGGCCTGTGCCAGCAGGGCATCCAGCTCGGCCGGGTCCGCCGGGACGGTCACCGACCGCCAGCCACGGTGCGCCGGATAGACCTCGTCGAAGACCTCGTCGCCGGGCGGGGCGACCCGGTGCACGACCGCTCCGGCGTCGGCGAGCAGCGTGCTCACCAGTGCCGCGGCCATCCCGGTGCCCAGATCGACGACGCGCAGCCCGTGCCCCGGCAGCCCGCCGCCGGACGCCGCCGAGCCCGCGCCGCCACGTCCGGGATTCCCGTCGGCGGCGGGCGTCCGGTCTCCGTGCCCCCCGGGGGCGTGGCCGCCGGAGGGGTGCTCGGTGCTCATCCGGTCCTGCCCGCTCACCTGGCCTGGAACTTCGGCAGGCGCTTCTCGGCGAAGGCCCGGCCGGCCTCGCGGAAGTCCTCGGTGAGGTCGAGCCGGGACAGCTGCATCTGCTCGTCCAGCGCGGTCGCGATCGGCACCCACTGCTTTCGGGTCACCCGCACCGCGTCCCGGGTGGCCAGCGGCGGCGCCTTGAGCACCTCGCGGGCCAGTTCCTCGGCGGCCTTCAGGTGCTCGCCCGCCGGGACCAGCCGGTTGACCAGGCCGAGCCGGTGCAGTTCCTCGGCCTTGATCCGGCGACCGGTGATGAGCATCTCCGAGGCGAGCTTCGACGGCATGAAGGTCTTGATCTTGGCCCAGGTGCGCGAGCCGGACATGCCGGTCGTGGTCTCGCTGATGGCGAACTGGGCGTCCTCGGCGGCCACGATCATGTCGCACTCGGCGGCCAGGTGCGCGCCGCCGCCCAGCACGTAGCCGTGCACCGCCGCGATGACCGGCTTGTAGTTGGCCGTCCGGCCCAGCCAGCCCTCGCCACCGGTGCCGCGCAGGTGCTGGGCGCCGCCGACATGGCCACTGCGCACCGCCTCCAGCGCCTTGGTCTTGCGGGTGGTGTCGTCGGCGCCGAACGAGAACGAGCTGTGCTCCTTGACATCGAGCCCGGCGCAGAACGCCCGGCCCTCACCGTGGATGATCAGAACCCAGAGGTCGTCGTCCAGGTCGAATTCCAGCAGTGCGGTGCGGATCTCGGACTCCAGCTCGTCGCTGAGCGCGTTGAGCCGCTCGGGGCGGTTCAGCTTCAGGTAGGCCAGACGCCCGTCGGCGGTGAACTCGATGGTCTTGTACGCGGTCATGCGGTCATACCGTCCTTGAAATCGTGCTGCTGCAGATGCCGTTCAGGTGGTGGGTATCTGGTCTGTGAGCATCCGGCCGCCGGGGGCGGCCCGGACGATGCCGTCGCGCTCCAGGCGGGCGCGCTCGTCGGCGGAGTAGCCGGCCTCGGCCAGCAGGGCGGCGGTGTGCTCGCCGGAAAGCGGCGCCGAGCGGAAGCCATCCGGGTCCGGGGTCCAGCCGGAGAAGCCGATCAGCGGGCCGAAGCAGCCGGTGACCCGGCCATATCGGGGGTCCGGCGCGCTGATCACCAGACCGGACCGGTGCGCCGCGTCGTCGGCGAGCATCGCCGCGAAGGCGTCGCCGGTGCACCGCGTCGCCCACACTCCCGCGGCGCCGAGCAAACTCAGAGCGTCGTCGCAGGTCAGGCGGCCTATAGCGGTGCCGATGGCATGGGCGGCCTCCTCGTTCCATTTCGATGGCGGGCCGAGCCCGGTCAGCTCCAGCGCGTCCGAGAGCGCGGCGGCCATCGACTCGCCGTACGCGGCGACGGCAAGCCAGCCGTCCGCAGCCCGGTACAGCGCCTCAGTCGGATGGAAACCGGTGCGATCCGCGGACAGCACCGCGGCGCCCGCGATCGAACCGTCCGGTTCCCGCACCAGTTCCCCCCGCAAGAACATCGCCGCGCCGAGCAGGCTGGTGTGCGCGTCCACCGGGGCACCGGTCGCGTCCCGCTCGTACAGGGCCGAGAGCAGGGCGATCGCGCCGAGCGCGCCGGCGCAGTAGTCCACGAAGGGGGCGCGGTACCACAGCGGCTCGTTCCCCTTTCCGCCCGCACGCACCTCGTGCCCGCACAGCGCCTGCATCACCATGTCGAACCCGCCGCGCAGCGCACGCGGCCCGGTTCGCCCGTAGGCGGTGGTGTGCAGATACACCAGGCCGGGCCGGCACTCCCGTAGTGAGGCGGCGTCCACGCCAAGGCGCTCGGCGACACCGGGCCGGAAGTTGTGGTGCACCGCGTCGGCCGTGGCGGCCAGCCGCCGCACGATCTCGTGCCCCTCGGGGGTCTTCATGTCGACGACGATGCTGCGCTTGCCGCGGTTGGAGGTCAGAGTATTGCGGATGCCGGTCAGGTTGGACAGCCCGGTCGGCGGCTCGACCTTGATCACGTCGGCGCCGAGGTCGGCGAGCAGCTTGGAGGCGAACGGCCCGGCCACCCAGTTACCCAGGTCGATGATCCTCAGACCGGCCAGGGGTGCGCTCTCGCCGCACCGCACCCGCCGCGGGGCCGGCTGCGCCGCCGGCGGGTCCCCCGCCACCGAAAGATCCACCGGCCCAGCCGGATACTCACGCCCGTCCGGAGCGGTGGCGACCAGCCCTGCCGCGAGTACCTGCGGGTCGTCGAAGAACTCCCCCGGCGCCAGCACCGGCTCCACCGGGACACCGGCCACGGCGAAGGCCTCGACCAGTTCGTCGCGCGGGAAGCGTGCCGCGTACCGGCTGAACAGGTCACGGTCGGCGAAGTAGTTCTCCGCGCCGCGGGCCAGGCTGGGAACACCCCGGTCGGCGGGATCGACGGGGCCGGGGATGCCCAGCACCCGATGCACCCGGGCCACCGCCCCGGGCACGCCGAGCACGATCTGCAGATATCCGCCGTCCGCGCAGCGCAGCACGAGATGCTTCACATCCCGCGGCGGCACCGTGTCGAACGCCTGGTCGGGGTGTTCCGCGGAGAGCCACAGGTGCGGCCAGAACAGTGCCAGCCCCTGCTGCATGGAAACCCGCACCCGGCCACCGCGCCCGGTGCGCCGACGTGCGTGCAGCGCCGCCCACACGCCTATCGTGCCGAGCAGGGCGGCACCGTACAACGACGGGGCGAATGCGAGCTGCGTCGGCCGGTCGCTGAACTGCTCGAACACGAATCCCGTCCGGGCCTGCACCAGCAGGTCGACGGCGGGCGTGGGGTCGTTCGTGCCCCGGACGTAACCGCCGATCTCCAGCACGACGAGCCGAGGGTGCCGACAGGCCAGCTCAGCGAGTTCAAGACGCGCCGGCGGCCCCGCATCCGGGTGGTCCTCAGCACCGACGAGGAGGACATCGACCGAGGCCAGGGCATCGTCCATGCCGTTTCCGGCATCGACCTCCGTCCAGTCACGGGACCATGACCGCAGCGCGGGATATCTCTCGCCGAACGGGTCGGGTCCCGTCCGCGCGGCCCGCAGGACGGTCGCTCCGGAGTCGTGCAGCAATCGCGCCACGATGGCCGTCGGGAGTCCACTCCCGGCTTCCAGCACACGTAGTCGTGTGATCGAACCGGGGCGTTGTACGACTCGGCTCACGCCGGACTCCCCCACTCGTTCACTGGGCGACCGTCTTCCCGCCGACACACCGGCAGCCGGACACCGCGCGTCGACTCACGCATCGACGACTCTCACAAGAGCCTCGGAACGGCTTCTCTGCCCCAGGGAGTCCATGGCGGCCTTCCAGACATACCAGTAACTTCGATATTTCGTTATACATTACGACACCTCGCATACACGGGCAAGGGTGCCCACAAAACCGCCCAATGGATATAAAACCTGACATCACCCCATGTCACGAGCCCCCTCTCACCAAGGAGCCGACCGGACGTCTTGCTGCAGCCCGGCAGACCAGGGCCGCTGATGCCGGCGGTCCAGGACAGCAGGGAGGATGTCCGACGAACCAACCCGCATAACCGCACAGGGGCGCGTCGCGTAACAGGCCGCGACCGGCGGGTTCCCGTTCTCCTGCGTCACCACCACGCCGCCGCTCACCAGGTTGACCGTGATGCCGTGGCCCAGGGGCGGCTCGGCGTGGACCCGGCAGCCACCGTGGACGCCGCGAGAGGCACTGTGGACCTGGCGGATCATGCCGGTCAGTCGGACATGCCGGACGGCCCGGACCGGCGGCGGCCGGTTGCACCAGGCGTGGAAGCCCGATTCGGAGACGTCCATGACCCGGCAGGCGGTCTGGACCGGCAGGCCTTCGCCGGTCATCACGGCGATGGCCGCGAACCGTCTTTGGGGACAACCGCCTGCTTGAACAGCTCGCCGACACGTCGGGTGACGGCCGGTTCGGTCTCCGGCTCCGCGTTGTCGGAGGAGGTCACGCCGGGCTTCTGGCCGGAATCGATCAGGTCCTGCTCATGCCGGTTGCAGATCCGTCTGGCCGGCCGATCTGTGGATCGAATGCGATCTCTCGCACGGTACGACCGGCCTTCAACAGGTCCAGAACCTTCCGGCGGAACTCAGCGGGATATCTCCTTGACATGCCGACCTCTACCAAAAGGGGTAGAGGCGCGGCAGTCAACCAGAGCGACTCCACGGAACCGGGGGCACATCAGATTCACTTCTCCGCCAGGACGATCACGCTGTCGTCCTGGGCGAGCGTCAGAGGGTCGGATTTGGGCGGGTTAAGAAGCACCCCATAGGAAGGCGCCTCCTCACCATGACGCTTGAGACGGTAGCCGATTGCGGTTTCGCCGCGACGCCGTGCGGCCTCGACAACCGTAGCGAAGTTCGCTTCTTTCCCCGGAATGAGATAATCAGAGGATGGCTTGAGATAAATCTCAGACCCGTCCGGCTCGAAAAGATGGGTGAACACCGCATTAAGGTGCTTATTCTCCGCCATCTGGGTGAGCAGTAGACTGATGAGCTTGGTGCTGACGATGAAGTCGTCAGCCTTGGTGACCTGGGCGACTTCCCTGTTGCCGTCGTCGTTCATCTCGGTCACGATCGAATAGGGGTCTCCGAGTTGTACCTCGATGTCTCGCAGATGCAGCAAAGTCACCAGGGTGCGGTCATCGGCGTTCCCGGGATCGGTGCTGTCATCTGACAGCACCACGATGTGCTCATAGCTGCCCAGATCAAGCGTTTCCAGCGATCGCCTGCTCGTCAGTTCGCAGGGTTTGTAGCCGATCACCAGGTTGGTACGGCCCTCCGCGAGGAGTACGGTGGGCCGTGTGGGCGCGGCGATGTCGAGAGTGGACCCGGGCTCGACCAGGCGATCCAATAGATCGATGATTTTCGGGGCACGGGAATTCCAGCCGATGAACAGAGTTCGATCGGGTTCCGGGGTGCGAGCGGGAACCATGGCGATCGCGGACTCCAGAATGGGGACCGGCGTATCGGCCAACTGGATGAGCAGGTCGTCCTCGGCGATCATAATCATCTGGTCTTGATCGCCGATTGGGGTACTCATGGACGGGTTGATCAGCACATCTCCGTCACCGCGCAGAATGCCGACCGGACTGCCGAGTCGGTAGGCATCAAGCGTCTCGCCGTAGGTCTTTCCGATCAACGCGGGCTCGGCGCGTATGTAGAACTCATTGCCGGCGAAGTCGAGCAGATCGGCGCACACGGTGGACAGACCCGCCTGCCGGTGGGACTGCACGACAAGCCGGACGGCGATGTCGTCGGCGTCGATGACCTGGGCCTCGGGACCGGCGGCAAGCTTGGCGGCCGCGAGATTCTCCGAGTCTTGGACGGCGGCGACCATATGCGGCCGTCCGTGAGGCCAGGATCGGTTGCTCAGCAGCAGCAGAGACTTGATCACATTGATGTCGGAATCGTCGCCGGGGGGCGACAAGACCATGATCGCTCGCGCGGTTTCCGGGCTCACCAACTCCAGATCGTTTCGATTGAGGGGATTGCCGGAGCGGCAAATGACCCGCGTGCGCCCTGTGTCGCCGATCTGAGCGCGGATCTGCTCATCCATGTCGACCTTGTCATGGTCGGCGAGGATCACCACACACGAGCGCCGCTGACTTTGGTTGGCCTTGGCCAGCTCCGCCACGACCGTGAACACCTGGTCCGACCAGCCGAGCAGCACGGTATGGCCACGCTCGATCACGCGGGAGCGCCCCTTGCGCAACTCGGTGATCCGGTTCTCCAGGCCCGTGGTGAGCACACCGATCAATGAGCTGACGATGAAAACCCCGCCGATCGTGACCGTCAGCATGAGCATCAGGAACATCGCGCTGCCGGTGTCTCCGCCCATCGTCCCTGGATCGATCGCGCGCATCAGGGTCATCCAGGTGATGCCGAGCCAACCGCCGTTGGAGGTGACGTCATCGCGTGCCAGCAGCAGCACGGCCCCTGTGACTACGATGATCAAGAGCAGTGATGCCAGGGTGAGCCAGCCGATCAGAGCCGGGGTGCCCCGATCCATCGTGCTGTCGAACCAATATCGCAGCCGGCCCCGGAATCTCGCCCGCACCCCTGCCCCCTCCAGTGTTGACTTAAGAACGGAAAGGACCGTATCAGCGGCCGTCCCGGCTGGTGAATCTTCACTACAGAAACCCCCTTATGTGAGGGTTTGTCCTCTTTTGCCATCAGCTCTTCACTTGCCTCAGGCTGGGTATCTCCGCAGGCAAGGTGCCCTGTTCCCAACCTAAAATGCCCCCTTTGGCGGTGATAAAGCCTCCTCACCTCACCTGCCACTTCACCCCATTTCACGACGAGCGACTACACCGGCTTCGCACCCGACTGCGGGGCGTCCGTCCCCGCCACCCGGACAACATGCCAGGGCCGTGCTCGACGAGTACACGGCGCTTCAGTCGGTTGGGGGGTTAACAACCGCAGATTCCACCATCCGGAATGATCTCAGCCCCTCAATGCGGCGTTCCTGCGCATGAGGGCGGCCTGCCCGCCCCACCTGACCGCTGAAATTTTCATACCTCCGCTGAATTCTTCATACCAAGGAGCAGGTCAGCGGTACAGCCTGGGGAAACGTCCTGTACACGCGCGCGAAACAGGCCAAACATGGGAGCGCTCCCATATGAGCGTTTCCTCCATGGAAGGCTTGAAGATGAAGACACTGCGTTTGTGGGCTCTATCCACAGCGGTCGCGCTCCTGGCGGCGATCGGGGTGGCCGCCACCTCGCCCGCGGCCCAGGCGGCGGTCGCCTGTTCCGTGACCTACACCAAGGCCTGGGACAACGGCAGCGGGTTCGGCGCCAACATCACGATCAACAATCTCGGTGACCCGGTCAGCCCGTGGACGCTGCGCTACACCTGGCCCGGCAACCAGCAGGTCACCCAGGGCTGGGGCGGAACCTGGACTCAGTCGGGCCAGAGCGTGACCGTGACCGCCCCGTCGTACGCCCAGGGCCTGGGCACGGGAGCCGGCGTCACCGTCGGCTTCAACGGCAGCTACAGCGGCGCCAACACCAACCCCACCGCTTTCGCCGTCAACGGCGTGGCCTGCGGCGGTACCCCGACGTCGACGCCCACACCCACACCCACCCCGACACCCACACCCACACCCACGCCCACGCCCACGCCCACGCCCACGCCGACGCCGACGCCGACGCCGACGCCCGGCAACGCACAGGCTGTCGTGGCCGCGATGCAGCCCGGCTGGAACCTGGGCAACTCCCTCGATGCCACCGGCGCGGACGAGACCTCATGGGGCAACCCGCGGATCACGGCGGCGCTGCTCGACAACATCAGGGCGCAGGGCTTCAACAGCATCCGGATCCCGGTGACCTGGGGTCAGTACCAGGGTGGGGCGCCCAACTACACCATCAACGCGACGCACATGAACCGGGTGAAAGAGGTCGTCGACTGGGCCCTCGCCGACGGTTTCCACGTGATGATCAATATCCATCACGATTCGTGGCAGTGGATCCAGAACATGCCTGGCGACCGCACGAACGTACTCGCTCGGTACAACGCGATCTGGACCCAGATCTCCAGCACGTTCCGGAACTCCTCCGCCAAGCTGGTGTTCGAGAGCGTCAATGAGCCGACCTTCACCGGCAGTTCCGGAGACGCCCAGAACGCGACGCTGCTGAACGAGCTCAACACGTCCTTCCGAAACATCGTGCGCCAGTCGGGCGGCAACAACACGACTCGGCTGCTCGTCCTGCCGACCCTGCACACCTCGGCCGACCAGGCCAGAGTCGACGAGCTGGCCAGCACGTTCAACGCGATGAACGACCCCAACCTCATCGCGACGGTCCACTTCTACGGGTACTGGCCGTTCAGCGTCAACGTCGCCGGCGGCACACGCTTCGACGCCACCGTTCAGCAGGACCTGACCGGCGCCTTCGATCGGGTGTACAGCGCCTTCGTGACCCGCGGCATCCCCGTGATCATCGGTGAGTACGGCCTGCTGGGCTTCGACCGGCACACCGGCACGATCCAACAGGGCGAGAAACTGAAGTTCTTCGAGTTCCTCGGCCACTACGCGCGTACCAGGCAGATCACCACCATGCTGTGGGACAACGGCCAGCACTTCAACCGGACCTCGTTCCAGTGGGCCGACCCCGAGCTGTTCGCGCAGATCAAGTCCAGTTGGACGACGCGCTCGGGGACAGCCTCGTCGGATCAGGTGTTCAACGCCAAGGCGTCCGCCATCACGAGCAAGACGCTCACGCTGAACCTGAACGGCACCTCGTTCGTGGGGATCCGCCAGGGCGGCACGGATCTGGTACGCGGCACCGACTACACCGTCTCGGGCGACCAGCTCACGTTCACCGCATCCGCGCTCACCCGGCTGACGGGCTCCCGGGCCTACGGCGTCAACGCGACGCTGTCGGCTCGGTTCTCCCAGGGCGTCCCGTGGCGGATCAACATAGTCACCTACGACACGCCGACCGTGCAGAACGCGAGCGGAACGACGAGCTCCTTCGCCATCCCCACCACGTTCAGGGGTGACCAGCTCGCCACCATGGAGGCCAAGTACGCCAACGGCACCAACGCCGGCCCCCACAACTGGACGTCGTTCAAGGAGTTCGACGTCGCCTTCGCGCCCGACTACAGCACCAACACGATCACGCTGAAGCCGGAATTCTTCGCCGAGGTCAACGACGCCTCAAAGGTCACGCTCACCCTCCACTTCTGGAGCGGCACGACCGTGACCTACTTCGTCACCAGGTCGGGAAGCACGGTCACCGGTACCACGACCTGATCGAGCGGGCTCCCCGCCCAGCAGCGTCCCGGCGGGCCACGGTTCAGGAGAACGGATCGTGGTCCGCCGGCATCCCAGGCCATACCGGAACGTACGCCTGCGACCTCATCCGGCCGATGTTCGGCCTGACGTACAGCCGAATGATCATTTGAGGGGCCGTGGCCTGACCCGCACGGCGTGCGCCTCGATCCAGTCATCCAGGTACTCCACCACCGTGATCGCGTTCCGATCGACGCGGGCGCCCTCTCACACCGGAGCCGGCGATGCGAAGACCGCTCCACACGGAGGGTGATCATCAGAGCACGAACGGCGTTTACGGCAGTTTTAGGCGGCCTGATGCATTGTTCTCCTATTACAGCTAGTGGGAGGAAGAAAGATGACCTCTGGGTCGGACGAATTCAGCACCGCGGAAATGCTGGCGAACGAGCCACCCAGGCGCCGCATCCCCCGTTCCGCACTGCTCATCGCCACCACCGCACTCGTCGTGGTCACGGGTGCCGGCGTCGCCACCGCGGCCGCGTTCTCGCCCTCGCCCTCGCCGTCCTCGACACCCACGGCCGGCGACACTGCGACATCGTCGGCGACACCGTCGGCGACACCGTCCGAGACATCTTCCGACAAGGCACCGGGACAGGGCCGGGGCCACAGGATGGGCTTCGGCGGACCTTCCATCCACGGCGAGTTCGTCGTGCCCGACGGCGAGGGCAGGTACGTGACCGTCGCCACCCAGTACGGCGACGTCACGGCCGTCGACCAGGACTCGATCACGGTCAAGAGCGAGGACGGCTACACCAAGGAGTACGCGATCAACGGCGACACCCGGATCAACCGCCGCGGCGAGGGCGCCGACGCGGTGAAGACCGGGCAGAAGGTCATGGTCATGGCGAAGGTGGACGGCAGCACGGCCACCGCCGTCGCGATCCACGACGCGACCATGCGCGACGGGCAGGGCCGACACGGCAAGGGAGGCCAGTGGCACGGCAGGGGAGACCGCTCGCACCACGACCACCAGCCCGGCCAGTCACCGACCTCCTCACCCGCGCCGACCTCCTGAGCGCCGGGAATCACCCCTGTGCCATGCCCCCCGAGGCGGCATGGCACGGGTTACCGCACCCTGAAGAGAACCGGCGTTGACCCTGCGCCGACGCCTCGGCCACCCACCGACGACAACCCTCGTCGGGGGTGTGATCCGTGGAGACGCCATCGACGGAGGAGAGGGCGGTCCGAACACGCGGTGATCTCGACGCCACGGTTTCGGCGATGTCAGTCCGGTCGTGGGGCCGGGTTGGCGGTGACCGAGCGGAGCAGGGGCCGTGACAACGCGCCCGCCCCCAGCACCCCGGCGAACCCCACGGCGACAGAGGTCAGCAGCGTGACCGCCCCGCTCACGCTCATCGCCGCGTACACGAACGGCAACGCGCAGAACATGCCGATCAGGATGGAACCGCCGCCCATCACCGCGAGGGGGACGAGAGTCTCGGTACGCCGCGCCCGATCCAGCACTTCGAGCGGGGTCCCGGCCAGGCGGAGCAGGGCGTACGCCTGCCGCCGGTCGAGCACCGACGAGGCAGCCGTGATCCCTGCGCTCGCGATCGCCACCAGGAAGGAGACCCCGAGCACGACCAACGTCCCGGTGCGGACATCGTCGAGCAGACGGGTGCCCTGCCACTGGTCGTCCACCGGCGAGGTGGCGATGTGCCCCGGCACCAGGCCGGCGAGTGCCGTACGGGCGGTGTCGACCCGCACGGTGTATCCGTCACCCGAGGGCAGGCTGATCGTGAGCGTCCGCTCCTTCGCCCGGCCGGACCCCGACCTGCCGGAGGTCGTGACGTGAGCGTCGATCCCGGCTCCGGAGAGCCGTTCCCTCGCCTGCTCCGCGAGGGCGGCCGCCTGGGCGTCGGGGACCACAAGGCGCAGGCCGGCCGTGGAGGGGGGAGCGCCCAGCAGGTCGGACGAGGGGCTCAGCAGCCCGACGAACCCGGCGATGAAGCCGGTCAGTGCCACTCCGCTGACGGTCCGCCAGGCCGACTTCGGGTCGTCGACCAGGCGGCGGCCGGCCAGCAGCCTGGCGGGCCGCCGCGCCGTACGGGTGGTGATTCGGCCGATGACGCCCACCACCCAGGGCCCGACGAGGTTGACACCGAGGAAGGCCAGCCCGAGCACGCCCGCGACGACCGTTATCGACGTGTTCCGGAACGACAGCGGGACGGCGATCAGGATCACGAACAGCGCGACCACCCGGACGAACCGCATCGCGGGCGGCGTCTCCCGTTTCGCCACCCCGAGCGGGCTGACCACCACCCGCCGCAGCCCGACCACCGCCGACAGGCCGACCAGCAGGGGGACGGCCAGCAGTACGCCGAGCACGGGGAGAATTCCGGGCCACAGGTCGGCGGCGAACCACGACCCGCCGGCCATCTCGATCCGGCTCAGCAGCGGAATGGCCGCGCCGTACAGCACCAGGCCGAGCACGGCCCCGCCGAACGCCGTGATCACCGCCTCGGCGACCGTCATCATGACGACCTGCCACGGCGTCGCCCCCACCAGCCGCAGCGCGGCCAGCCGCTGGTCCCGCCGCGCCACGGTCAGCCGGGCCGCCGCGCCCCCGAACACGAGCAGCGGCACGACCATCAGCACGCTCGCGATGAGCGCCATGATCTGGTAGACGACGGTCTCGTCGCCGGCCCTCCCCGCGAAATCACTGATCTTCGTCGGCGGCTTGGACGTCAGCGGATGGTCCGTCCGGGAGGCCGCCATCGCGGGGTCGGCGGCCGTGCGTCCCACAACGGCGACGAGCTCGTCCGGGTACAGCAGCCCGTCGTCCCCGATCGTGCCCGCCACCTTGCCGGGGAGGCGCGCGGCGAGCTGCCCGGCCGGCAGTTCCCTCATCAGCTCCGCGAGCCCCGGCGACACCCACACCTCACCCGGCCTGGGCATCCGGCTCATCCCCGGCGGCCTCACCCCGGGAGCGTCCCGCAGCGGCGCGACGTCCACGACCGTGATGCTCAGGTCCCGGACGTAGTCCTTGGCCGTGGCCTCGATCGCGACGGGCGTCCCCTTGGCCTCCACCGGGTTGCGCCACGCCTCCCGGTCGGCGCGCGCCGCGAAGGCGACGTTGGCGGCCAGCGCGAACATCAGCAGCGCCGACGAGATCGCCACGGCCGCGGCCGTCAGCCCCGTCCCCAGCATCGACTGGCGTCCGCCGCCGCGGAGCAGCCGCCAGCTCAGCTCCAGCAGGTTCCTCACGCGTTCCCCCCGGACAGCGCCTGGGGGTGGTCCTGCCTCTGGCCAGGGGCGAGGATCATGCCGTCGCGGACCTCGACGACCCGGTCGCACCACCGGGCCACCTCCGGGTCGTGGGTGACGACGACCAGGGATGCGCCGTTGTGCTTGGTGGCCTCGACCAGGATGCGCATGATCTCATGGCCGGTGGCCTGGTCGAGGGCGCCGGTGGGCTCGTCCGCGAAGATCACGGCGGGGCGGGTGACGATCGCGCGGGCGATCGCGACCCGCTGCGCCTGCCCTCCGGACAGCTCGCCCGGCCGCCGCCCCTCCATCCCGCCCAGTCCGAGCGGTCCGAACCACGCCCGCGCCTCCGGTACGGCCCGCCCTCGCGTCATCCCGCCGAGCATCAGCGGCAGCGCGACGTTCTCGTCCGCCGGCAGTTCGGGCAGGAGCTGCCCGAACTGGAACACGAATCCGAACCGGGTACGGCGCAGCGTGCTGCGAGCCCGCTCCCCCATCGTGTCGATCCGTTCTCCCAGCAGACGCACCTCTCCGGAATCCGGCTTCATGATGCCCGCGAGACAGTGGAGCAGAGTGGACTTCCCCGACCCGCTCGGCCCCATGATCGCCAAAGCCTCCGCGCGGCCGATCCCGACATCCACCCCCGCCAGGGCGACGGCCGGTCCGAACCGTTTGACCAGGTGGTGGCCGGAAAGCACGAATTCACTCATGCCTCCGACCCTGGCCTGCCCGCCCTCTCTCCCGGATCGGCCGACCGGCTGATCGTCCATGTCCCGCATCGGCCGAAAGTCCACCCTGGTAAAGACGTACCGGGGCCTTCGCCCGGGTGCGGCGGTGGCCGGAGGCATCGCCGGATAAAAGGCCCCGCCGCCGGTTGGGACCGGGCTCAGCGGAGTGTCACCCCGCCCGCGGCGGTGGCGACGCCTATCCGGTTCCAGGCGTTGATCGCGGCGATCGTCCACAGCAGATGGACCAGTCCGGTGTCGTCGAAGTGCTCGGCGGCCGCGTCGAGGACCTCGTCGGGAACGCCCTTCTCTGCGATCAGGGTCACGGACTCGGTCAGTGCCAGGGCCGCGCTTTCGGCATCGGTGAACAGTGGGCTCTCACGCCAGGCCGACAGGGCGTCCAGACGACGCGGGTCCTCTCCCGCGTCCAGGGCGGCCCGGGTGTGCAGGCCACGGCAGAACGCACAGCCGTTGAGCTGTGATGCGCGCACCCGCACGAGCTCGACGAGGGCCGGCTCCAGTCCCTCGCACGCGGCCGCGTCGAAGACCGTCATGACGGAGTGGACATACGGTGCCGTGGCGTGCACGTTGACGCGCGGCTTCATCGTGCCTCCATCGGGCGGCGGCCCTGCACCGAGTAGATCACGCACGAGCCGGCCCGGAAGCCGGGGTCGGCCAGCAGGACGCGCACGTCGGCGAGTTGCCGGTCGGTCATCCCCTCCTGGACGAACTGATCACGCAGGTGCCGGGTGTGGTGGGCGACAAGGTGCACCCCCGGGGAATCCGAGTGCCACAGCTCCAGCCTGGGCAGCGGATCGATGTCGACCAGGCCGGCACGGCACATCGCGGCGGCTGCGTGGCGCCCCCACGCCACATCGGCGCCCGCGCGGGTCATCAGGCGAATCTTGGCCTCCATGAACGTCTCGTAGAGCCGCCGCGCGGCGGGGTCGGGCATCAGCAGCGCGGGACCGTAGGTGATGTCGAACTCGTCGAGTTGGAGCACGCCGCCGGGTTTGAGCGCGCGTACCAGGCGGTCCAGCACGGCGAGGCGTTCGGGCAGGTGCAGCAGGACCAGCCTGGCGTGTACGAGGTCGAACTCGGCTTCGGGCAGCGGGTCGCGCACGATGTCGTGGCGCAGGATCTCAAGGCCGGGGACGGCGGGAATGCGCTCGGGCTTGATGTCGGTGGCCACCACGCTCCCGGTGGGACTCACCCGCCGAGCCAGCCACACCGCCACACTGCCGCCGCCCGCCCCCACCTCCAGACACCGCCACCCCGGAGC
>NZ_JBEXUE010000116.1:0-24019 GCF_040614275.1 Streptosporangium sp. NPDC006013 | reverse complement strand
AGCGAGTCCGTTGCGGTCTTAGCCGTCCTGGCCGGCGGGGATGAAGTTCGCGTATTCCTCGATGCGGGTGATCAGGCTGGCGTCGTCGAAGCGGACCCACACCTGACTCCCGGTCGGGATTTTTCCTACTTTAGGAAGAGACCGAAACGTTACCAAACCGGTCGCAACCATGCACAGTCACCATGCATCTCCTATTAGTGTTTTTAAGGGCAGTTTGCTGTAGTGGGGGAGAGAAATTGTGCTGACCGTGGAACGCCACAGGACGCCACTGGCCGCTCTGGCCCTGGCGACCGCAGCGGTGCTGGCCACCGCCTGCTCTACCGGGGCGGACACGAAGGCTCCCGTAGCCGGGCCGGGCGCCGAGGCGCCCAGCACCCCGGCCGCGCCGGAGATAAGGATCAGTCCCGCCGAGGGCAGCAAGACCGTGCGCCCGAACAGGAAGGTCGTCGTCAGCGCCTCCAGCGGCGCGCTGGAGGAGGTCACCGTCGAAACCGGCGGCCAGGTGCTGGAGGGCGACTTCGACGCCGAGCGCACCAAGTGGATCTCCACCACCCCCATGATTCCCGCCAGCGACTACACCGTCTCGGCGCGCGCGGTGGACGGCACGACCGCCAGCAGTTCCTTCCGGACGCTCAAGCCCGAGCGTGAACTCGAGGTCGCGGACGTGACCCCGGCGATCAAGGGGGAGAAGATCGGCGTGGGGGCGCCGATCATCGTCACCTTCAACCAGCAGATCGCCAACAAGGCCGGGGTGGAAAAGGCCCTGAAGGTCACCTCGGAGAAACCCTCCCAGGGAGCCTGGCGCTGGATCAACGACACGACCGTGATCTACCGCACCGCGAAATTCTGGCAGCCCCACCAGAAGGTGACCTTCACCGCCCGCCTCAAGGGCGTCCAGGGCGGCAAGGACATGTACGGCGTCAAGGACATGACCAAGGTCATCCACATCGGCGCGGCCCAGATCGCCACTATCGACACCCGCAAGCACAAGATGATCGTCAAGCGTGACGGCAAGGTCGTGCAGACCATGCTGATCAGCGCGGGCAACGCCAGCACCCGCGAGTACACCACCACCAGCGGCGTCCACCTGGCGATGGGCAAGGCCAACCCCGAACGCATGATCTCCCCCGGCCGCAAGAAGGGCGATCCCGGCTACTACGACCTGATGATCAACCACGCGGTCCGCTTCTCCAACAGCGGCGAGTACGTGCACGCGCTGAACAACGTCTGGGCCCAGGGACGCCGAAACGTCAGCCACGGCTGCATCAACTCCCGCCCCGACCAGGCCAAGTGGTACTACGACCAGGTCCAGCGCGGCGACGTGATCACCATCACGGGCACCGACCGCGAGATGGAGTGGAACAACGGCTGGGGCTTCTGGCAGATGCCGTACACGCAGTGGAAGAAGGGCAGCGCCCTGGCCTGACCCCGCACCGGCGCCACCGCGTACCCCGGACACGACGGTGGCGCCGACGGCCGACGAGAACTCCACCAAAGGAACAGGTTTGCGACTCCACCGGCAGGTCCTCATCTTCGACGCCGACGACACGCTCTGGGAGAACAACGTACTTTTCGAGCGCGTCGTCGAGGACTTTCTCGACTGGCTGGCGCATCCGACCATGGAACGGGCCCGGATCCGCGCCGTCCTCGACGACATCCAGGCCGCCAACGCCGTCACCCACGGCTACGGCAGCACGATGTTCCTGCGCAGCCTCGGCGAATGCTTCGAACGACTGCGCGAGCGGCCGGCGACCGCGCAGGAACGCCGCCACATCGACGAGCTGGCGCTGACCCTCCTGCAGCGCCGCGTGGAACTCGTCCCCGGCGTCGCCGAGACACTCACCGCCCTAGGCGAGCGGCACGAGCTGCTGCTGCTCACCAAGGGCGCCCTGGACGAACAGCGGCGCAAGCTGGAGGCCTCACAGCTGGCCCACCACTTCCGCGACGTGCACATCGTGGCGGAAAAGGACGTCACCACCTACCGGTGGCTCACCCGCGAGCACGCGCTGGCACCCGCGACGACCTGGATGATCGGCAACTCCCCGAAGTCCGACATCCTCCCCGCCCGGCAGGCGGGCATGAACGCCGTCTTCATCCCCAACGACCACACCTGGGCGCTGGAGCAGAGCGAACTGGACCCCGGCGACGAGCGGGTACTGCGCCTGAGCAGATTCCCCGACCTGCTCGATCACTTCTGATCCCGCACCGGGAAGGCTAGAGCAAGGTGAGCTGGGCCTGGCGGGGCAGCGCCAGCGGCAGGGGCTGCTCGGGCCGCACCGGACCCATGCCGTAACGGGCGGCCAGCTGCAGGACCTGGTCGGTGACGCGGCGCACGTAGCCGGCCTCGGCATCGGCACTTCTGGCGTACAGCTCGCCGTAGCGGGGGGCCAGCGCCGGATGGTGCTCACCCAGCCAGGCCAGATACCACTCACGGGCCCCCGGAGGCAGGCGCAGCACGTGCGGGACCAGGCTGACGGCCCCGGCGTCGGCGACCCGGCGCACGGTGGCCGCGAGCTGGTCGGGGGAGTCGGTCAGCAGCGGCAGGATCGGCGCCATCGCCACCCCGCACGCCACCCCCCGCTCGTTCAGCTCGGCCACCAGCTCCAGGCGCTTTTGCGCGCTGTGGGCGCCGGGCTCCACACTGCGGCGGATCCGGTCGTCGACGAAGGCGATCGAGACGACCACCCCCGCCCCCGGAGCGGCGGCCAGCAGCCCGGCGTCGCGCAGGATCAGCCGGCTCTTGGTGTGCACGGTGAACGGCGCCCCGGCCTCTCGCAACGCGGTGACCAGGCCGGGCATCAACCGGTAGATGTCCTCGGCACCCTGGTAGCAGTCACCGCCCACCCCCACCGTGACATGCTCGCCGTCCCAGCGCGAGGCCAGCTCCGCGCGCAACCGCCGCACGATGTTGGTACGCACCACGATCCGCGAATCGAAGTCACCACCGGCGTCCAGCCCCAGATAGCGATGCCCCCGGCGCACCGAGCAGTAGCGGCAGGCCTGGGCGCACCCCCGGTACGGGCTGATGCTCCATCCCTCGGGCGTGCGTTCCAGCGCGGTGCGCGCCTGCACCTCGTAGCAGGTCAGCGCCCCGTGCACCCTGACCAGCGCGGAGCGCTCGATCCGCGGCCTGGCATCGGGCGGCACGGCGAGCAGGGAAGGCGCGTCCCATCGCATACGGCTCAGTGGAACACGCTTTCGACACCGCTCGCAAGTGGACTCCGAACACGGCGCGGGCACCGCCGACCGGATGAAATGATACGTTCGTACAGATTTCGGGGGAGTGGTCATGGCGTGGTTGATCCTGGCTGGGGCGATCATCGCCGAGATCGTGGCGACCACCGCGCTCAAACTGAGCGACGGCTTCGCCCACAAAGGCTGGGCCGCCCTGGTCGTCGCCGGCTACGCCACCGCCTTCATCCTGCTGGCCCAGGCGCTGAAACTGCAACTGGAGGTCGGCACCGCCTACGCGGTCTGGGCCGGAGCCGGCACCGCGGCCATCGCCGCGATCGGCGTACTGTTCCTCGGCGAGACGATCAGCCTGGCCAAGATCGCGGGCATCGTCCTGATCATCGGCGGAGTCGTGGTACTCAACCTGGCCGGCAGCCCCCACTGACACCCGGCCGGAAATAACGCCTCGCCCGCCGCGGGGCACCTGGCCTACCCTGGCCCGGTGCTGAAACCCACCTACCCCATCCGAACCGACCGCCTGATCCTGCGCCCCTACACCCCGGCCGACCTCGACGCCCTGCACGCCATCCAGTCACTGCCGCAGGTGACCCGCTACCTGTACTGGGAACCGCGCAACCGGGAGCAGACCGGCGAGGCACTGCAAACCAAGATCACCCAAACGGAGCTGCTCGAGGAGGGACAGATCCTGACACTGGCGGTGGAACTGGCCGCCACCGGCGAGCTAATCGGCGACGGCATGCTGATCTGGCACAGCCTCACCCACCGCAGCGGGGAGATCGGCTACGTCTTCCACCCCGCCCACCACGGCAAGGGGTACGCCACCGAGACGGGCCTGGCCCTGCTGGAACTGGGATTCGACGGCCTTGACCTGCACCGGATCATCGGACGCCTGGACGCCCGCAACGAGGCCTCGGCCCGCGTGCTGGAGAAACTGGGCATGCGCCGCGAGGCACACCTGGTCGACAACGAGATGGTCAAGGGCGAATGGACCAGCGAGCTCGACTACGCGATCCTGCGGCGGGAGTGGCGCGCCCGGCAGTGACGCCCGCCGCCTTTAGTTGAAGAACGCCCGCCCGCAGGGCACCATGTCTGCGATGACCATCCTGCATCTGGCCCTGGCCGCCGACTGGGACGCCGCCCTGCGGGCAGGGGAGTACCGCGTCTCCACCCTCGGCCGCACCCTGGACGAAGAGGGCTTCATCCACGCCTGCGCGAGCCACGAACAGCTACGCGGCGTGGTGGAGCGTTTCTACCGCGACGTCACCACCCCCCTGGTACTGCTCAACGTCGACCCGAGCGGACTGGACGTGCGCATGGAGGTACCCGCCGACTCACCCGAGGCCTTCCCGCACATCTACGGGCCGCTACCGGTCACCGCGGTGACCTCCGTCCTGCCGTTCGCCCCACCGGGCCTCGGCCCGCACCATCCGCACGACGCCGACCAGGCCGACGCACCTCGAACGGAGCCGTAACAGCAGTAAGCTGCGCGCCATGACCGACGTACCCGGACCGACGATCCGCACTCTCGACTCGACGGTCGTCTACACCAACCCCTGGATGAGCGTGCGTGAGGACCGCATCGAACGCCCCGACGGCTCCCACGGCATCTACGGCGTGGTGGACCAGATCGACTTCGCCCTCGTCCTGCCCATGGAGAACGACGGCTTCCACCTCGTGGAGGAGTACCGCTACCCGGTGGGGCGGCGCACCTGGAACTTCCCCCAGGGCGGGGTCAAGGACAGCCCCTCGCCCCTGGTCACGGCGCACACCGAACTGGCCCAGGAGACCGGCCTGCGAGCCGCCTCGATGACCCACCTGGGCCGCCTGGACAACGCCCACGGCACGACGGGCCAGCACTTCGACATCTTCCTGGCCACCGACCTGACCGCGGGCACCCCCGACCGCGAGCACACCGAGCAGGACATGCGCCAGGAGTGGGTCTCACGGACGGAACTGGAGCAGATGATCCTGCGCGGCTCGATCACCGACAGCGGCTCGATCGCCGCCTACACCATGTTCCTGCTGCGCGGGGCGGCCTGACAGCCCGGCGGGAGCCGGCGGGGCCGTCGCCGATCGGCCGCAAGACGGCTCGACCGCCGCGGGGACGCCGTACCCGAAGAGCAGCCGCGATCCGGTCGTTTCCGGCACGCACACGATGACCTTGTGACGATACGCTCGACTCATGTCGAACCCGATCGTCATCCTCCTTCTGACGGCGGTCGTCGTGGCGGTGGTCATCGCTCTGATCGTCCTTACGGTGCGGGCGGCACAGCACCCCAGAAACACCCTGGTCGGTGGTGGGGTCGGCCCCGAACTCGTGGAACGGGTCCTGAACCTGAAAGCCACCGGCCAGATCGACCAGGCCGTCTTCCTGGTCCGGGGCGAGACCGGGATGAGCCACCGCGCCGCCGCTCGTTTCGTCAGGAAGCTCACGCCGCCCCCTCCGCACTGACCTCCCCGTCCAGACCTCCTTGGGCCGGGTGGGGGAGCGTTCCAGCGCGGTGGCGGTCATTCCGGGATACGCGCTTCCTGGAAGGGGGAAGTGATCCCGGCGTAGGCAAGGTGCATGATCATGCCTACCGAAGGGATCAGGAGCCATGGCTCGGCCAGGACCAGGACGGCGGTGCCGAGCAGGGCGAACCATGCCAGACCCCTGGCCGCGCGATGTGCACCTCCTGCATGGTGAGCTGTTCGGAAGCCGCCGACGAACGGCTGCGGGCGTGCTCACCGGTGGCACGCTCGGCGAAGGCCTCTGCCCCGATGCCGGTCAGCCAAGCATCCCCACCCGCCTGCGCACGTTCGCGCAGATCGGCCAGGGCACTCTCGGCGACGTCCGGCGAGCCGCAGCGCACCGCGGCCTCCACCAGCTCCGGCAGGGCCAGCCCGGACATGCCGAGATGTCCGCGCGCGACAGCGGTCCGCGCGGCCTCCAAAGCGGCCTGATAGTTGCCCAGACCGTTGTGGAGGACGGCCGCCGCCCACTGGACGCTGAGGGTCATCCGCGAATCCACGCCGGCGAACAGTTCGAAGGCCTCCACCACCGCGGAGTCGTGGGACGGCGAGCCGGTCCGCGCCGAACGGGACGGCAGGCGGGCCGCTCTCGAGGGGTCGCTCACCGCCTGGCTCGCCCATCTCAAACAGGCGGCCGAGAACGGGCCCCGCTGAGCCTTAGGACTCCTAACAAAAGTGGTGGGCTTGACCTGGTCAGAGGCCGGTGTCGGGCACGAGGCCGCCGGGTAGCGGGACGCGGTCAGCCGCGTAATCGCACGCGATAAACCTGGCGACGTCGGCGATCATCCCCGGGATACTGGTCGCCCATGGATGAGGTCAAAGTCGTCGTCGCCCATTCCGAGCGCGCGACTCTGCGCGTCGGTGACGTGTTCTTGAAGGTGGACGCCGATCAGGCGCGCATCGACGTCGAGGTCGAGGCGATGTCCCTCGCGCCGGTCCCGACCCCGGAGGTCCTGTGGCGCAAGCCGCCCGTGCTCGCGATCGCCGCACTCCCGGGGACGACGCTTGGACGCCTCGGCGGGCCGTCGACCGGATCGCCGGCGGCGTGGGCCGCGGCGGGCGCCGCCATCCGGAAGCTGCACGAAGCGCCCCTGCCGCCCCTGCCGGGCCGGGCCGGCCGGAGCATCGTCGCGCTGGCGGCGGAACTCGACGACGAGTGCGAGTTGCTCGTGACGAACGGTGTCCTGCCCGCCGACCTGGTCACCCGCAACCGCCAGGTCGCCGAGGCCGCGCTCCGGCCGTGGACTCCGGCGTTCACACACGGCGACCTGCAGATCGCGCACGTCTTCGTCGACGGCGACGAGGTCACCGGCATCATCGACTGGTCCGAGGCGGGCCAGGGTGATGCCCTGTACGACCTCGCCACCTTCACGCTCGGACACGAGGAGCACCTCGACGACGTCATCGCCGGCTATGGCACCGACATCGACCTCGACGTGATCCACGCGTGGTGGTCGTTGCGAAGCCTGCTGGCAGTTCGCTGGCTGATCGAGCACGGCTTCGACCCCTTCGCGCCGGGCTGTGAGGTCGACGCGCTGAGATCCCGGATGTGAGGCTGCGCGGGCCCGACTACCACGTATGCGTTCTGACGCATCGAGCAGGCCATCCCCTGGGGCGATCGCCCGCCCTTACTCTCAACAAAGTGCGGTGCGCAGTCGTCGCCAGCAGATGACGGCGCAGCCAAGGGTGACGAACGCGTGGTGGATGTCGTCGCGGATCTCCCAGTCCACCTGGCCGACACCGAGCGTGAAGTCGACGATCGCCGCGGTGAAAACCTCGGGTTCTTCGAGATGCCCCAGGTTCGCCCTTGTCGGGGGCGAACGCCGCGATGTACGCCAGCGCCGCCACGTTGGGGTGGGTACCGGCCTCACTGATGACGACCCCGCCGTAGGAATGGCCGACAGGGCCGTCGAGCACATCCAGCACCTGGCGGGTCGCGGCGACGTCACCCTCGAGCGACAGCGTCGGGTTCTGCACGATCCGGACCTGGAAGCCGTCCCTGGCGAGCTCGTCATAGACGCCCTGCCAGCCGGACCCGTCCACGAAGCCGCCGTGCACGAGCACGATGTTCCTGATGGTGGTCATGGTCACTCCTGCGCTGCTGAACAGGCCCGATGCCTGTCCGACACGCCCCATTCAAGTCGTGAGGAAGATCATGGACCACGCAGAACAGCACGCAGAAGTTCCGCGGAAACCGGCCTTCGGTGTCTCAGCGGGCAGCCGTCGCCAGGTCGTGGCAGCGGCCGCCGGCCTCGGCGTCGCCGCTCGCCTCGAACAGCTCGGCCGCACGCGCGTAGGCTCGGCGGCTCTCCTCGGTCCGGCCTTCCTCGGCAAGGACGGCCGCCAGTGTCTCCAGGGCGCGGGCCTGTGAGCTGATCGTCTGGAACTGCTCCATGAGAGCGATTGCCTCGGTCAGTGTGGTGATCGCTTCGGCCCGGTGGCCGAGCAGCCTCAGGCAGTGGCCGATACGGGCCAGCGTGTGCGGCCGGGTGAACGACACGATGTCCGCTGTCATGCCCGAGCCTTCGTCGTCCAGCAGGGCGCGCACCTCGAGATACTGCTCCAGCGCCGCCTCGTGGCGTCCGTCGCCGAGAGTGCTCAGACTCTGGCAGTAGGCGTCGATGTCGGCGGCGGCATTGAACATCTCCGCCGCCTTGGCCAGTGAGTCGAAGGCCTCGTCCAGCCGGCCGAGCCGTCGTAGCGCCTCCGCGGTGTACTGGTGGGCCCAGGCGATCTGTGCTGTGGCGCCGCTGCGGGTGGCGAGGTCCAGCGCCTGGGTCGCGTACCGCATCGTGGCTTCCGGATCCTCGGGCGGCACCAGATGCACCCAGGCCAGGTAGTTGAGTTGCGTGGCGTGCTGAGCCGTGTCACCGAGGGCGGTGGCGGCCTCGGCGCCGAGCGTGAAGACCTCTCCCCAGTGCGGCCAGTGAATCCATCGGTCGGAGAACCAGTGCATCGACTCGGCGCAGTCCAGCACCTCCACGTGCCGGGCCCCGCCCGACGCGGACCGCAGCGCGCCCAGCCAGTTGCCGGAGTTCACGCGCAGCCAGTGGTCGGCCTCCTCGGCGGTGGCGAAATCCTTCAGATCGGCCGGAGGCCGATCTGAACGGTCGGGCTGGGGCCGAACCGCTGCCCTGCCATGATCCCGGCCCTGCGTCACGCAGGCGCCGCCGAGGCGCGGTTGACCATCACGCTGATCGACGACCCGCGCCGGTACTTCAGCCGATTCGACCTCCGGCCGGGGCCGACGGCCGGCTCAGGGGAGCACACCACGTTCGTGGCTTCTGCCGGCGGCGCTTCGGTCAGGTTTTGCCGCCTCGGGTTCCGCCGCCGGCGGGCCGGGCTTCGCGAGGCGTCATAGCGAATCACTTTTCGAAGGAAGAGCGTTGAAGGGTCGCCAGGGCTGGACGATCACCCCCTGATCTCGTCGCCGGATTCTGGAGTGGCCCCCAGCCGGGAGCGGAGAAAGTTCACGATGATCGCCATGACCTGCGTGCTGGTCCAGATTCGGGCAGCGGCCGACAGCGCGCCGTGGCCGGCGCCCTGCAGCACATACCGGGTGCTGTCCACGCCGGCGCGGCGCAGGGCCTGGTGCAGGCGGGCGGTTTGCGCAGGAGCCACGATGCGGTCGTCGTCGCCGTGCAACAGCAGGAACGGCGGAGTCTCGGATGTGATGTGGCTGGCCGGGTCGGCGTTGATCACTTCGGCGGGGTGGTCGACCAGGGCCCGGCCCGGGCCGCGCAGGTAGGCGGGCAGCGCTGCGCCCGACATGGTGTAGGCGGTCACCATGGCGGGGTCGAAGCCATCGGCCACGGTAGCCAGGTGGGAGGCACCGAACACGTCGACCACCGCGTCGACTCCCGCGCCGGTCACCGCCGCGACGCCACTGCCGGGGTCGGTTGCGGCCGTGGCGGCCAGGTAGCCGCCCGCGGATTCGCCCCACAGCGCGGTCCGGGCGGGGGCGATCCCGTACCGGCCGGCATGGAGGCGCAGGAAGCTCAGCGCCGCGGCGACGTCGGCCAGTCCATCACGGTAGGTGGCGCCGTCACTGACGGTGCGGTAGTCGATACTGGCCACCACGAACCCTGCCTGGGCGACATAGCGGCGCTGGCGGGCGGCCATCGCGCGCCGGGCGGTGACGAAACCCCCTCCGGGCAGATACAGGACCAGCGGGTGCGGGCCGGGCGCCTGCGGGACCAGAATGTCCATGCGCAGCTTGCGTGCCGAAGCGGCGTACACGATCCCTCGATACGCGCGGGCGCTGCGGCCGGGCTTGATCTGGTCGGCTGACCTCACGTGCAGCCGGATGCTGTCGGGGTCGTCATCTGGGGCGGCCACGCTGGAGGGGCGGATCGGGCGGCCGCTCAGTGCGGCCAGTGCCATGATCAGGCGCATGGTGTTCATGCGAAACTCCTTTCGGGCAGAGGCCGCCAGGGGCGCGCTGCCAGTAGGGACAAGACGGCCAGCACCAGTGCGGCCGGCATGATCAACGCCATCGCGCGCAGCGTGGTGCCGCTCAGCGGGGCGGCCAGGGCGCCGAACAGGTAGGCGGCGGCGCCGGACAGCGCGGATGCGGCGCCGGCGCGGGCGTGGCCGATGGTCTGGGTGATGGTGGTGACGGCGGGAAAGACACCGCCGATGCCGAACAGCATGACGGCCAGGCACAGCCAGGTGCCGGCCGGGGTGGGCGCCAGCGTGGCCTGGATCGCCAGCGCGAGCGCGCCGAGTGTGCCGATGGCGAGGTAGCCCGACAGCAGTGCGGGCAGCGCCACCCGCCGGGCGGTCAGGCCGAAACTCGCGCTGGCGATGAGCATGGCAGCGGCGTTGACGGCGAACACCAGCCCGTACTGGACGGCGCTCAGCCCGAAGCCGTTCTGGAAGACGTAGCTGGAGGCACCGATGTAGACGAACATCGCTCCGGCGGCCAAGCCGAGGGTCAGGGTGTATCCGGTGCAGGTACGCCGCCGAGGCGGCGAGGTCGGCACTCCATCCAGCCGGCGGGGGCGGCGGCCTCGTCGCGCTTGGGCGAGGTCCTCGCCCGGTCGGCACGGGCCCGACCGGCACCGAAAGGGAGCGCTCCCACGGAAAACACCTCCCGCACGGACCCACCCCCCGAACTGTTAGCGCAAACACTCAGATACGCTTGGAGTAACTTCGACGAGGCGGACAGGGTGACCCAGCAGGTATCCGGACAGACGTTCTCCGAGCGGCCCAGAGCCGCCGTCATGGAAGACGTCGCCGCGCGCGCGGGCGTCTCGGCCATGACCGTCTCCCGCGTTCTCAACACCCCGGAGAAGGTGCGCCCCGACACCCGCGCCCGCGTCCTGGACGCGGTACGCGAACTCGGCTACCGCCCCAACTTCGCCGCCCGCTCGCTGGTCACCGGCCGCTCGGGCGCCCTGGGGGTCGTCAGCTTCGACACCACCCTGTACGGCCCGGCCTCCACCCTGCACGGCATCGAACAGGCCGCCCGCACCCACGACTACCTCGTCACCATCGTCAACGTCACCACCCTCAACCGCCGCTCCATCGCCGAGGCCGTCAACCGGCTGCGCTTCCAGTCCGTCGACGGCGTCGTCATCGTCGCCCCCCACGAATCGGCCGCCGACGGCCTGCACCACCTGCCACCCGACCTGCCCGCCGTCGTGGTCGGCGCCCGTGAGAGCCTCCCCGTCCCCGTCGCCGCCGTCGACCAGGCGGCCGGAGCCGTGCGAGCGACCAGACACCTGCTCAGCCTCGGCCACAACACCGTCTGGCACCTGTCAGGCCCCGAGGACTGGATCGACGCCAGCGCCCGCGTCGAGGGCTGGCGCTCGGTCCTGACCGCCGAAGGCCGCCAGATCCCCGACCCGCTGCGCGGCGACTGGAGCGCACGCTCCGGCTTCGAGGCGGGCAGGCAACTGGCCCGCGACCCCGAGGTCACGGCCATCTTCGCCGCCAACGACCACATGGCCACCGGCGTGCTGCGAGCACTGCGCGAAGTCGGCCGCCGAGTGCCCGAGGACGTCAGCGTGGTCGGCTTCGACGACGTCCCCGAGGCCCCCTACCTGTGGCCGCCACTGAGCACCGTGCGACAGAACTTCACCGAGGTCGGCCGCCTGGCCTTCCGGCTGCTGCTGGAACGTATCGACGGCCGCACCGCCACCCCGCACCGCATGATCGAACCCGAACTCGTCGTCCGCGAGAGCACCGGCGCCCGGCCGACCTCCAGGTGAGACGCCCCCTTGACCGGCTAGTTCGCTTGAGGTCACGTCCACGGACGTGACCTCGCTCTGGCCTGCAATAAGAGGTCAACAACCCCGGATAACGACGGGGCGCCGCAAGATCTGAACCCTCAAGACAAGTTCACGAATCGGGATGGTGCCCGCAGCGCCCTGTATCCCAAACCAACGTAACCGCAGGTCAGAGGCAGGTTCGTTGGATTTCCAGGTTCGCTGGAAGCGACCCTCTCAGCGAGGCGCCTGCACCACGCGGTGGTTCTGGCGTACCGCCAGTGCCGTGGTCCACTACTCCGTGATACCGTGTAGCACTACTCGGTGCTACCGAGTACTAGGGGGAGACGGAAGAGGACCCACGATGGACGACCTGACGGAGATGCTGAAGGGCACGCTTGAGGGCTGCGTGCTTGAAATCATCGGCAGTGAGGAGACCTACGGGTACGCCATCACGCGTCGGCTGAACGAACTCGGCTTCGCCGACGTCGTCGAGGGGACGGTTTACACCATCCTGCTGCGACTGGAGAAGAACGGGCTCGTCCAGGCGACGAAACGACCGTCCGGGCTGGGCCCGCCGCGCAAGTTCTATGCGCTCAACGACGCGGGACGCGAAGAACTCGCGACGTTCTGGGCGAAATGGGAGTACATCACATCACGGATCGACAAGCTCAAGGAGGGCGGGAGATGAACTTCTGGGAGACCATGACAGGCAGCGATCTCACCAGGGAATGGAAGGCGTTCGAAGCCCGGGCCGAGGCATTGCCGGCCGACTACCGGGCGGCGTGGGAAGAGATCAAGGGTCATCTTTCTCCCTACTCAAACTTCACAGGTCGAAACCTGATGCCGATTCTCGACGGTGCTCTGGGGCTGCTCGAAGAGACAGCGGCCGATGAGCGGAGCATTCACGAGGTGCTGGGTGACGACATCGAGGGCTTCTGCGCGGCGCTGGCCGGCGGAGAAGGGGCTCGGAGCTTTCGCGACCGGTGGCGCGAGCAGTTGAACAGGAACGTCGCAAGGAAACTGGGCCGGCTAGGAGGCTGACGTGGGCATCCAAGACATCATCGAGGGCAAGAAGCAGTGGCGGGCGCACATGGCGCGGGTCAAGGCGCTCCCGCCGGACTACCAGATCGTCTACAAGGAGATTCAGAGGTACTTCTTCAAGGTCGGACCGATCGACTTGCTTGACGGGTCCCTGCTCTCAGGGATCGTCGATTTCTTCGAGGAGGGCGTCGCGGCCGGCAAGGGAGTCCTGGAACTCATCGGCAACGACGTCGCCGCCTTCTGCGACGATCTGGTCAAGGACTCGCGCACCTACGCGGACATCTATCAGGAGTCCATCAGCGGGGAGCCCGGCACGGCCGAGAAGTAACATCCGTCGACCCAAGGCACCGGCGGGCGCCCTGACCACCGGGACGTCGTTGTCGTGCCAGTGGGCGTATGCCCGGACGGCCCTTGGCGAGCCGAGCAGCTTGTAAGCACTCCTCCAGAACTGCCACGCCGGGCCCGGGGCGTAGACCCAATTGGGGCGTTGGGAAAGATCGTCACAGAGGATCAGAAACACCCTCCTACCAACAGAACACCCCCGCCGACCTCGCACGGAAGGGCTGAACGAGGGTTTTCGTTCCACTGCAGGTCCTACCCCGAGTCACTCTTGTTCGGGGTAGTGGCGTTACCTCCTTCACTCCCGCCGCCTTGCTTACCCTGGGGTTATGGGCCAGATCGACCACCGCGCAGAGGTCCGCGAGTTCCTCAGCTCGCGGCGCGCGCGCATCACCCCCGAACAGGCAGGACTATCCGCCTACGGCGGCAACCGCCGCGTCAAGGGACTGCGACGGGAGGAGGTCGCGATGCTCGCCGGCGTCTCCATCGACTACTACATCCGCATGGAGCGGGGGAACCTCTCCGGTGCCTCCGACAGCGTGCTGGACGCCCTGGCCCGGGCCCTGCGGTTGGACGAGGCCGAGCGTGAGCACCTGTTTTCCCTGGCCCGGGCCGCCGGCTCGGGCCCTCGCCGCCGCCGCACGCCGCCGACCAGTGTGCGGCCGGCGATCCAGCAGGTGCTCGACGCCATCACCGACGCACCGGCCTGGGTGCGCAACGGCCGCCACGACATCGTCGCCATGAACCGCCTGGCCCGCGCCCTCTACGCCCCCGTCCTGGCCAACCCGCGCCGCCCGGCCAACACCACCCGGTTCCTCTACCTCGACCCGGCCGCGCGCGAGTTCTTCGTCGACTGGGACCGGATCGCAGGCGACGCCGCCGCCATGCTCCGGCTCGAAGCGGGCCGAAACCCGCACGACCGGGCGCTGATCGAACTGGTCGGTGAGCTCTCGACGCAGAGCGAGATCTTCCGGCAGCGCTGGGCCTCCCACGACGTGCAGTTCCACCGCAGTGGTCAGAAACGGCTGCGCCACCCGGTTGTCGGCCAGCTCGACCTGGACTTCGAATCGATGGAGCTGCCCTCCGAGCCCGGCCTGACCCTCAACGTCTACACCGCCGCCCCCAACAGCCCCACCGCCGACGGACTCAGGATGCTCGCCAGTTGGGCAGCCACCCAGGACCTCGCCGAGGCGCAGCAGGCGGTCCCAGACCAGACCTGACCTGCGTCACCGACATCCTGGCTCCGCATCCCAACTCGTCCCCGAAAGGTAATCATGAGGCACACCACCTTGAGAGATCTGGACATCTCCCGCATCGGCCTGGGCACGATGGGCATGTCCTTCGGCTACACCGGCGCGGGCACTGACGACGCCGAGTCCGTCCACACCATCCACCGGGCGCTGGAGCTGGGCGTCACCCTCCTCGACACCGCCGAGATCTACGGCCCGTACGCCAACGAGGAACTCGTCGGACGGGCCCTGAAGGGCCGCCGCGACCAGGTCGTAGTGGCGACCAAGTTCGGCATGATCTCACACGCCGGAGGCGGCCCGGGACACCTCGACAGCAGCCCGGCCAACACCCGCACCGCCGTCGAGGGCTCGCTCAAGCGCCTCGGCACCGACCGCATCGACCTGTACTACCAGCACCGCGTCGACCCGAACACTCCGATCGAGGACACCGTCGGCGCCCTGGCCGAACTGGTGGAGCAGGGCAAGATCCGCCACATCGGCCTGTCCGAGGCCGGCCCGGAGACGATCCGCCGCGCCCACGCTGTGCACCCGGTCACCGCCGTGCAGTCGGAGTACTCCCTGTGGACCCGGGACGTGGAGGAGCGGGTACTGCGAAGAGCAGATGCAAATGATCGAACGCTGACCCCTGGAAAGATCGACCATGACCGGATCCGGTCCACTCATCACCCTCAACAACAGCGTGCAGATGCCCGCCCTGGGCTCGGCGTCTAACCGAGGATGCCGCCGTAGGCGATTTCTTCCCGGGCTGCGCACGCCCTGGGCGTGGCGTGCCACCGGGTGCGTACCGACGTACGGCGACCGGCGCACTTGAGGGGACTCCTGCGTGCGTGGCGAAGCAGGTGGCAAAACCGATCAGGAATCGAGAAGCGTGGCAGTCAGAGCCGCAATTAGCCTGACCGACATGGAAATCACGATTCACTCCGCCTTTCTCCCGCACACCGACCCGGACGCGTCCCTCGCTTTCTACCGCGACACCCTCGGCTTCGAGGTCCGCAACGACGTCGGGTACGACGGGATGCGCTGGATCACGGTCGGCCCCGCCAACCAGCCCGGTATGTCCATCGTCCTGGAGCCGCCGGCCGCGGATCCCGGAATCACCGACGACGAGCGCATCACCATCGAGGAGATGATGGCCAAGGGCACCTACGCCGGTCTTCTGCTGGCCACCGCTGATCTCGACAGCACGTTTCAGCGAGTAGAGGCCAGCGGCGCCGAGGTCATCCAGGAGCCGATCAAGCAGGCCTACGGAGTTCGCGACTGCGCCTTCCGCGACCCCGCCGGCAACATGATCCGCATCCAGGAACTGCGCTGAGCCTCCGGCCGTCCCGATCCCCACACGAGATCGACCGCACGCGCAGCATCACCGGATGCGCTATGCCCACGGAGGCAAACATGGCCCTCAAGCCCGACGTCATCACCCTCGGAGCGCCCGAGGTGCACGCCGCGCGCAGGTTTTACGCCACCGCGCTCTCACCCACCATCGCCGACGACGGTGACTCGGTGAACCTCGACATGCACGGGACCGGGCAACTCGAACTGTCCGCGACCGAAAGGCTCGCCGCGGACGCAGGCACGAAACCAGCGACATCGGGATTCCGCGGCTACATGCTGACCTACACCGTCAACCAGCCCACCGAGGTCAAGAACCTGATGGATGCCGCCCTCCACAGCGGAGCAGAGGTTCTCAAGCCTGCGAAGAAGGCCCTCTTCGGTTCGTTCTCCGGAGTGTTCCGGGCACCGGACGGCGCCATCTGGAAGCTGGCGGCGGCCACTAATAAGGACACCGGCCCCGCGGCGGAAACCCCGCTGCCGACCGAGACCACAGTCATCCTCGGCGTTTCTGCGCCGAAGGCATCCAAGGCTTTCTATGAAGCCCTGGGCATGACGGTCGACCGGGACTACGGCAACAAGTACATCGACTTCCACCCGACCAACGCAGCGGCCAGGCTCTGCCTGATGGAACGCGGGGTCCTCGCGAGGGATGCGGGCACCGCCAAAGACGGCGACGGCTTCCAATCGATGGTCTTCACCCACACAGCCGAGTCCCGTGAAGAAGTCGATGCCCTCCTGACGGCTGCGGCCGCTGCCGGCGGCCGGATCACAGTCACCGCCGCAGAAACAACCGGGTACGGATATTCCGGCTACTTCACCGACCCGGACGGCTTCCAGTGGAAAGTGACGCACTGAGTCCCACGAGTCGTACACCGTCCGACCCCGGAGTACGTCCGCCTCGGACGGACCCCGCGGAAGTGGCGCGACGCGTTCCTGGCCTACTTCACCACCGAAAGGTCATCCAATGGCGGTCGAGGCCGTCAACGATTTCATCGAACTCGCCCGCCGCCTCACAACTACGACAACCACCGCTCCGCAGCGCTCTTTGCCCATGTCAGCGGCCATACCCAGATCCGGCGCGATATTCGCCGACGCTCCTTGAGGCCGGTGTTGCGTCGCTCGCCGGCACTTGGCGGCCGCGGCGACGTAACCGCCGATGCGCTCGGCAATGCCGAAGGCGCCCGCGGTGGCGGGCGCCCTGGAGACGTACGGAAAGTCCTCACTGGATCTTGGCGGGGTCTCGACCGGTTGCCTTATCCCCGGACGATGACTCCGACATCAACGGTCACATCGACGTCGACACCACGATTCACGGCGTCCCCTTTCTGGGAGTGTGCCACCAGTAGATCACCGCACGGCGCCCCGGGGACACGAGCCATCGGGTCAGTTCTCAGTACCGGTCCGCAGGGGCCAGGCGCGCATCCGGCAACCGCCGGCCGGGCACAGCAGTGCCGGGTCGGCCTGGTCGACGGGCACGGCCCGCTCGGGGGCGAGGCGTCCGCTGTGGCGGTTGGTGGTCAGGCTGCAGGCCGCCTCCGAGATCGCGGGGTCGCCTCGGGTGACGGCGCGGTGCAGGCGGCCGGTCCGGGTCATCGGACCGGCCTGGCCGGCCAGCGGGGGAGCGACCACCGGCCGGCCTCGGGGATGCCCGGGAGCCGGTAGGGGAGCATCGGACCACGCTTCAGGTCACTCACCCGCCTCAGCCGTTCACGCCGACGGCGGCGGTAACCGCGATGATCCGGTCGGCGAGCCCGGGTCCACAACCCAGGGGCCGTCTCGGCGGTCAGGACGGTCTCGATCAGCTCCTTAACGACAGGCCGTAATCTGACGTAGCTACGGCAGCCGCCGGATCTACGTCATTTGACGCAATCGAGCCCCCTTCGTGCCCGTCTACCGTTCCGGACATCTCCCCAATCGAGCCCGAGCCTGGATTCTCGGGCGAAGGAGGCAGTGCAGTGAACGCAGGTTCGGACGTGAAGAACATCGTGCTGGTGCACGGCGGATTCGTCGACGGCTCCGGCTGGCAGGGGGTCTACGACCACCTGACCGCCGACGGCTACCGGGTCGCCGTGGTGCAGAACCCGACGCTGTCGCTGGCCGGGGACGTGGCCGCGACCCACCAGGTCCTCGACGGCCTGGACGGCCCGGCCGTCCTGGTCGGGCACTCCTACGGCGGCGTCGTCATCACCGAGGCCGGCAACCACCCCTTCCGGCCAGTAGACGTCCGCGCCGGACAGGCTGGACAGATACGGCAAGACGAAGAAAGATCAGGGAATGGACTGGTTCGACGCACGCCACGATCAGGTGGCGAACCTGGTCGGCCGCGAACCGGAGATCCATCGACTACACCTGTTCGTCAGCCGGATCGCCGGGGGCACGGGGGAGGCGTTGCTACTGGCGGGTGACCCGGGCGTCGGAAAGACATCCCTGCTGAACCATGCCGCCACTCTCGCGACCGGTTCGCAGTTCGAGGCGGACATCTCCTACGCCGCGCTCCACCAACTCCTCCACCCGCGCCTTGGCGAGGTGCCCCGGCTGAGCCCTCTGCTGGCCGGGGCGCTGAACGTGGCACTGGGCCGAGGGGCAGCCGCCCGCGCAACTCCTGGTCGCCAGTACGGTCCTGGCGCTGCTGCAGGCGAGCTGAGAAGCAGCCGCTGCTACTCGTGGTCGACGACCTGCCGTGGCTGGACCGCGCCAGCGCGCTCGTGCTCGGCATGGCGGCCCGCCGCCTGAACGGCCTGCCGGTGGGCATGGTCGCGGCCTGCCGCAGCGGCGAACCCAGCTTCTTCGACCTGGGCAGCCTGGCAGTCGTGTACGTGCACCCCCTGTCGGAGGAAGCGGCGACCGAGCTGCTGACCGGCCGCTATCCCGTGATGACCCCGCGCGTGCGGCGGCGGCTGCTGGACGCGGCCCGGGGCAACCCGCTCGCCCTGCTGGAGCTGCCCGTCTCCCTCGGCGACCTGGCCAGCACGGTCGCCGGGGCGCTGCCCGCGGCGCTGCCGCTCACGCACCGGCTGCAGAGCGTCTTCGCCTCCCGGGTCCGCGCGCTGCCCGCGCCCTTTGTCGAGCTGCTACTGCTCGCCGCGTTGGACGGTACGGGAGACCTACGGCTCGTCCGGGCGATCGACACTGACCGCGGCGGCGGGGCACTGCACGCGGCCGAGCGGTCCGGCCTGGTGCGCGCGGACGAGTCCGGTGAACGGCTGACCTTCCACCACCCGCTCATCCAGTCGGCGATCGTGGACCTGTCGACCAGCGAGCAACGCCGCCGCGCCCACGCCGAACTCGCCGCCCGCCTCGCCGATCGCCCCGAACGGCACGCCTGGCACCTGGCCGAAGCCACTGAGGAACCCGACGAGAAGGTCGCCGCCCTGCTGAAGGAGGTCGCCATCACCAACCTGCGCCGCGGCGACTCCGTCGGCGCCGTCGCCCAACTGCTGCGCGCCGCCCAGCTCAGCCCGCCTGGCAAGGGCCGCAGCGGACGGCTGGCCGAAGCCGCCTACCTGGGCTCCCTGGTCACCGGCGACCTGTGCGACGCGCCCCGCCTGCTGGAGCAGGCCCGCCTCGCCGACCCCGGCCCCGGCGACCTGCTGTCGGTTGCGGGCGCCCGCGCCTTAATCGACTTCGGCGGCTTCGGCCCAAGAGCACCGGCTGGCCGCGTCCCGACTCCAGACACGGGCGAACCTCAACGCGACCGGCCCCGGTTAGCTGGGGGAGGGCCAGGGCGGCCTGGATGGTCTGGACGCGTTCGGCGAGCGCGTCCTCGAAGTCTCATTGAATCTGACCCGCGGCGACACGATGTCCTGACCGCGTTTCGGACAAAGCAGACAAACAGTGCGAATTGTGGTCGTGGACCAGATTTGATGAGACGGCCTGTCGTTAAGGAGCGGCACACGGCCAAGAAGGTCTTCGCACGTCTGGTGGATGAGCATCAGGCCGTTAAGGTGTCGTATCAGATGGTCCGCGCCTATGCCGCTCGCCGCCGGAACGAGATCGGGGTACGCCGAAAACAGCTACGCCGCCTCACCATCACAGCGGTCATCGCCCGACGGGGTGGGTGGCGCGCTCGGTGGGGTGGTTCGCGGCCCGAATCCAGGCCGGTGCATCGGCATACGGGACGGTCTATACTCGTTTCCTTAGTGCTATCGCACGGAAAAGCGAACACGCCCCCAATTGAAAGGAGCGTATCAAGGAAATGCCGAGCCGTCAAGTGTCAAGCCCTCACATCGAAGCCGAGCAGTCCTACATCACCATGCTGTACTGCCACCTCGATGAGGCGCGTGAGCGGGCCGAGGCCTCTCTGAAGGAGGCGCACCGCAGTCCCGGTGTCGGCACCGCTCGGGGCATGGTCGAGCGGGAGATGTTCTCCGGAGAGTACGCCCGGCGCCTCGCCAGGCTCAATGGGGTGGAGCACGGCCTGTGCTTCGGCCGGATCGACGACTCCGGCGGCGAGACCCTCTACATCGGCCGGATCGGGTTGCGCGACGGCGACGGCGAGCCCGCCCTGATCGACTGGCGGGCCCCTGCCGCCCGCCCGTTCTACACCGCCACGCCCGGCAACCCGGGCTCGCTGGTACGGCGCCGCCACCTGCACACCCGCAACCGGACCGTGGTCGGCGTCGACGACGAGGTGTTCGACCTCGATCGGATGAGCGACGCCGACCGCCAGTCGCTGGTCGGGGAGGCGGCGCTCCTGGCGACGCTGCGCCAGGCGAGGACCGGCAAGATGAGCGAGGTGGTGGCCACCATCCAGACCGAGCAGGACCGCGTGATCCGCTCGGGCCTGCACGGGACCCTCGTGGTCCAGGGCGGTCCTGGCACCGGTAAGACGGTTGCCGCGCTGCACCGCGCCGCTTACCTGCTCTACACGCACAGGGACGTCCTGGAGCGCAGGGGTGTCCTGATCATCGGACCTAACGACCTGTTCTCCCGCTACATCGAGCAGGTGCTGCCCTCCCTCGGCGAGAGCGACGTAGTGATGACCACGCTCGGGCGGCTCTATCCGGGCATCGCGGCGACGGCAGAGGATGGCCCGTCTCAGGCCGTGATCAAAGGTGACCTGCGGATGGCCGAGGTGATGGCGGGAGCCGTACAAGATCGGCAGCGGGTCCCCGAAGGAGACCTCGAGGTCAAGATCCCCGCTCGGACGTCGGTGCGCGGCGGCAAGGAAGTCGTGATCGACTGGACGACGCTCCGCGTGGACCACGGCACCTGCGTCATCGCCCGCGACCGCGCCCGTGCACTGCGCAGCCCGCACAACGAGGCCCGGCACGTGTTCGTGCTCGACATGCTGCGGGCGCTGGCCACCGCCGAGGCCGAGCAGTACGAGCGGCTGACGGATGAGGAGGAGCTGGGGGTGGTGCTGCCTGACGACGGCGACTCGTGGCTGGAGCTGCCGCCGGACGAGGAGGAGATGCGGGTCGACGAGGAGGAGACGCTACGGGAGGCGTGCCGGGTGCTGTGGGAGCAGCCGACGGTACGGCAGGCGATGGACGAGCTGTGGCCGATCCTCACCCCGGAGCAACTGGTCGGCGAGCTGCTGGCCGACTGGGAGGCGATGCTCTCGGCGGGTCTGGACGCCGGTGAGGCCGGGGAGCTGCTGCGTCCGCCGGGTGCGCCGTGGACGGTGGGTGACGTACCGCTGCTCGACGAGGCCGCCGAGCTGCTCGGTTCCGACCTGACCGGCGATCAGGAACGGGATCGGGCCAACGCTGCCGAGCGGCGCGACGAACAGACCTACGCCCAGGACGTGCTGACCTACAACAACGACTTCGAGATCCTGGACGAGGCCGGGGCGAGGCTCAGTGACCTGCTGGACGTCGGCACCCTGGCCGAACGCCACCACGACCGCGGCCCGGCACTGACCACCGCCCAGCGCGCAGCCGCCGACCGGACGTGGGTCTACGGTCACGTGATCCTCGACGAGGCACAGGAGCTGTCGGCAATGGCCTGGCGTTCGGTCATGCGGCGCATCCCGACCCGCTCACTGACCGTGGTCGGCGACATTGCCCAGACGGGATCGGCGGCGGGCGCCCGCACCTGGGAAGAGGTGCTGGCTCCCTACGCCGAGGACCGCTGGCGCGAGGAGCGACTGATGATCAATTATCGGACCCCGGCCGAGATCATGGACGTGGCCGCCGATGTCCTGCGCGCCGTGGCTCCTGACCAGGTCCCCCCGCAGTCGGTCCGCACCGGCGAGACTCCGCCTCGCGCCATCCGTCAGACGTCACTCGGCTTCGCCGATGTGGTGGAGTCTGAGCTCACCGCGATCGGTGAAGGGCGGCTGGCCGTCATCGTCCCCGACGCGCGTCATACCGGGTTCGCCGAGGTCGATCTCGAGGCGCCGATGGTGGTGCTCACCGTGACCCAGTCCAAGGGTCTGGAGTTCGACGCCGTCGTGGTCGTGGCTCCTGACGAGATCCTCGCCCAGTCACCCAAGGGGGGTCACGATCTCTACGTGGCGATCACCCGGGCCACCAGGCGCCTTGCCGTGGTGCACGAAGCGGAACTACCTGACATGCTCGCCAAACTCGCCCGGTGACGGTGACGTGACGGCTCTGGGAATGGGGCTAGGCGAAAGGTCTTGCATCGACCGGTAGGTGCTGCAGTGGAAAATCGTTCGCTCGGCTTGGGCTGCACTTCCTGAACCGGACCGACGCTCATCGACCGCCTCACCTACGCCAACACCATCATCGAGACCGCCTAGCCCAGACCCGAGCAGGCCAGCTGATCCAACTCATCCAACGTCACCAGAGCCTTGCCCGCACAACCGCGGGCATGGCTCTCACAAGGCCAAACTCCAGGCGCGTGACCAGCTGATCGCGTTAGACGACGAGGCGCAAGAAGATGGTTGCGGCCCCGTCACCGGCCCTTGAGCGCCACGGAGTTCAAGCGGGCGGTCAGCTTGCTCAAGAAACGCTCCAGGCCTGGATCGAAGGCGCCATCAGGCCAAGACGAACGGTCCTGCAGCGGTACCCAGCGCACTTCGCTGAACTCACGGGCATCGATGGTGACCGGCTGATTCCTATCAGCGCGGAAGACGAACCAGAGCGTCACGTCGGTGTGGCTGTGGTTCCCGCGGGTCTGTGTCACGGTGAGGAAGAAGGGGTCGCCGCCGAACGCCGGATGGAACGGCGGTGCGATCTGCAGTTCTTCGTCCAGCTCGCGGACGACCGTCCGGCGGGGATCTTCAAGATCATCAGAGTGTCCGCCAGGGAATAGCCACGCCTGGGCCAACGCATGGAAGATAATCATGATTGACTGGGTGGGCTCGTCGAGCAAGATGGCGTAGACGGCCAGATGCCGAGGTGGCGTCGAGGGCTTTTCCAGCCGCCACAACTGCGCCCCGGAGTCGATCCACTCCAGCATCCATTGCTGGTCAGCGGCCTCGTGCGGGTCGCCGGCCTCGACTGAGGCAACCAGAGTGCGAACCACCGCACGTGCCGTACCGTCCGTTGTCAATCCCGGGATCTTCCTGCTCGGGGGGTTGTGCGGTGTCGATCGGGGCATCGGGCACTCTGCCTTCGGGGGAGCGGTCGGTCAGTGGCGTTACTCGACGTAGGGCGGGAACAGCTCCTCGGCCGCCGCGCTGAGCGCGGCGACCTCAGCCACACTGAGCACCGCCTTCTGCCGAGAAATCCAGCCCGGCACCTGGGAGGCCCGCAGGAGCGGCACCCCTGAGACCCGCATGACACGCAGCAGCGGTACCGCGGCCCCGTGGATCGCCACCACCGGCGCGACCTCCACCGGTCGTTTGAGCGCCCTGGACAAGGTCTCCGAGACCCTGCCCGCCTCGTAGATCACCGAGCCCACCACCTTGTCACCCGAGGGCCGCCCGACGCGCACGTACCCGCGGCGGCCCCGCCGGGTGATGCGCTTGCGCTTGTCCCAGTTTTTCGTGTCTACGACGAACAGGCCGCCAGGTCCGACCAGCAGGTGATCCACATTCGCTCTCCCGTAGGGCAAGGCCCGATCGTGCAACACCGTGTAGCCGCGCCTATTCAAAGGGCGCAACATGCGAGCCGTCCGCCGCTCACCCGCAGCGCCTTTGCGCCAGGTCCTCACCGCCTCGTGCTTTCGCCACCGGTGAAGCGCGTCGACCCCAGCGACGAGCGCCGCACCAGCAGTGGTTGCTTGCAG
>NZ_JBEXUE010000115.1:0-24031 GCF_040614275.1 Streptosporangium sp. NPDC006013 | reverse complement strand
CCCAGCTCGTCATCGTCGCCTACGAGACGGGACTGGTCGCGGCCGCGCGGCCACACTGGGCGGTCGGCGCGCTCACGGAACGGCTGACCGATGAGCGCCATCGGCTCGACGAACTGCGGCACGGCGACCTCGCGGTGCGTCCCGGACTGCAACTCGCCTACCGGGGGCTCAGCCCGGCCACCGCCCGGGGGTTCGCGCTGCTCGGCGGGTTGAACGTCCCCTCGTTCCCGGAGTGGCCGGTGGCCGCGCTACTGAACGCCGAACCGGCCGCGGGGGCCGCCGCGCTGGAGGAGCTGCTCGACGCCCGGCTGCTGGACGACCTCGGCCCCGATCGGGCAGGCCAGCCGCGTTACCGGTTTCACGCGGTCACCCAGCTGTACGCGCGCGAGCGCCGGGAAGCCGAGATCGGCCGGCCCGAATGGGTCGCCGCGCTGGCCCGGACCGCCGGCGGCTGGCTGGCCCTCGCCCGGCAGGCCCAGGACCACCTGCACAGCGACCGGTTTCACCTCGACGACCGGAGCGGCCCGCCGGTCGTCGCCGACCCGCGCGCGGCCGCCGTCGCCGCCCATCGGCCCATCGAATGGTTCGAAGCCGAACGGGAGAGCATCGCGGTACTGGTCCAGGCGTGCGCCGAGACAGGTCTGACGGCGACGGCACGCGGCCTGGTCGGCTGCAGCACCGACTTCTACGACTTCCGAGGTTATTACGATGACCTGCGGCGGATCCTGGAGACGGCGCTGACCGCCTGCCGGCAGGCCGGCGATCGCCTCGGTGAGGCGGCGATGCTCCGAGGGCTCGGTCACTGCCTGGTCGAGCTCGATGACATGGATGAGGGTCTGGCCATGCTGCACGCCGCGCGCGTGCTGGCCGAGAGAGTCGGTGATCCATCCGGGGCTGCGCTGGCCCGCCGGTACATCGGTTTCACCCTGGGGCTGATCGGCCGACTCGACGAGGCCGAGGCGGAGATACGTGTCGCGGTGCGGGAACTGCGGCTCACCGGGCAGCGGTCCGCCGAGGCCGTTGCCCTCGCCAGCCTCGGGTTCGTGCTGCGGCAGCGCGGTGACAGCGCCGAGGCCGTCGACATCCTTCGCACGGCGTCGCTCATCGCCCGATCGTGCGGTGACCGGTTCGCCCAGGCCTGTAGCTCGCGAGGCCTCTCCGGGGCGTTTCTGGCCCAGGGGAAGGTCCAGGAGGCGCAGCGGGCGGCCCGGCGATCCGTCACGCTCTTCGAACAGATCGGTGATCTGATCGGCACCGCCCAGAGCCTGCGGGTGCTCGGCGAGGCACTCGCGCACGAGCCGCACAGGCTGGTCGAGGCCGAACGGGTGCTGGGCAGCGCGGCCGCGCTGTTCCGTGAGCGGGGGCACAACTGGGGACTGGCCCTCACCGAGCTGAGCCTCGGCGAGGTGGAGCTCGGCCGTGATGCCGAGGGGGCCACCGACCGCCTTCACCGTTCTCTGCGCTACTGGACCGACAATCAGGTGCCGGCTCTGCGGGCGCGTACGCTCGTCGCGCTCGCGTCCGCCGCCGAACGGGCGGGTGACCCTGACGCGCGGAGACTGCTGGCCAGCGCCCATCGGATCTACCGGGAGCTGGGCATACCGGCCGCGAGTGCCCTCAACGACACCGTACCGCCCTGAGAAACGACAACGACGCGGGACACCGGCGTTCCGCCGCGCTGCCGGGACCACGCCCACCGGACGGGCGCGTGCCGAGCACGTCCGGCGGCCGACGATCGCCGGAGCCTCGCGGATCAGCTCGTCATCGACGAGCGCCTCCACCATGAACAGCGCGAAGTCCATCCGCCAGGTGATGTCGCCGGTGAGAACGCCGCAAGTAGCCTGATGTCCCAATCGGTCTGGCAGCTTCCGGCTCATCACGCGAGCCCGAGTGGACCCCATGGAATGGGCACGGAAAACGAGTACGGCGGGCGATCGGTGACCGCCCGCCGTACTCTGTCAGTGGATCGTCATCCGATCAGAGCCGCTGCCACAGGGCTGGAACGTTCGGCGGCTCCCAGCCGGGCAGTGAGGTGTGACCCTGCAGGCATCGGTAGCCGACGCCGTTGTAGGTCACGGTGTCCCCCGCCGCGTACAGGGTCCAGGTCTGCCAGGTGCTGCCGCCCTGCCCACCGCTGACGGTGAGACTGAAGGTGGCCGAGCGGTCGGCGCTCGTACCGTCCGCGTTGAGGTTGATCGTGTAGGTCCCCGCGGGGGTGCTCGCCGAGGTGGCGATCGTGACCGCGGAGGACTGGCCGGAGTTGATGTTCGCCGGGCTGAAGGACGCGGTCGCGCCGGAGGGCAGGCCGGAGGCGCTCAGCGTGACGGCCTGCGCGTTACCGGAGGTCACCTGGGTGCTGAGCGTCGCGCTTGCCGACTGGCCGGGCTGGACCGAGGCCGAGGACGGGCTCACCGAGACCGAGTAGTCGTTGGCCGGAGGAGGGGTGTCCCCCACGGCGAGCTTCCACAGGGCGTTGGCGGCGGCGTCCGCGTTGCGGTCCAGCGCGGTGGTGTTGATGTTGGAGGTGGTGTCGCAGGCGGAGTGGTAGCAGCGGTCGAAGGCCTGGCCCGCGGTGCCGCCCCACTTGGCGGCCTGAGCCGACGTCTTGACCGTCTCGGCGCCGGTGAAGACACCGCCCACCTTGACGCCCGCGTTCTTGAACGGGGTGTGGTCGCTGCGGCCGTCACCCGCGGTCTCGATCTCGGTCGGGACGTTGAGCGTGGCGTAGTAGTCCTTGAAGATCTTCTCGATGGCCGGGTTGTCGTCGTAGACGAAGTAGCCCGGGTTCGGCGAGGCGGTCATGTCGAAGTTGAGGTAGGTGTCGACCCCGCTCGCGCCGCCGTTCTGGACGTAGTGGGTCGAGCCGCGCAGGCCGAGCTCCTCGGCGCCCCACCAGGCGAAGCGGACGTGCTTGGTCAGCGTGGGGTTACGGTTGGCCAGTGTCAGCGCGACCTCCAGCAGGGTCGCCGAGCCCGAGCCGTTGTCGTTGATACCGGGACCGGCCGTGACGCTGTCCAGATGGCTGCCCAGCATGACCGTCGGACCGGTGGGGCCGGCCGGCCAGTTGGCGATCAGGTTGGAGTGGGTCTGGCCGTTGTAGGTGAAGTTCTGCACCGTCGTGCTGTAGCCGGCCGCGTCGAGCCTGCCCTTGATGTAGTTCAGCGAGGCGGTGTAGCCGGAGGTGGCCGAGGCCCGGTTGCCGCCGTTGCCGGAGGCGATGGACTGCAGCTGGTTCAGGTGCGCCGTCACGTTGGCCACCGGGATGTCCGGGCTGGTCGGGTCGGGCGGGTTGCCGCCGGTGACGGTCAGGGAGTAGCTCGCCGTCCGGTCCACGTCGGCGCCGTCGGCGGTGACCGTCACCGAGGAGGTGCCGCTGGGCGTGCTCCCCGAGGTGGCCAGCGTCAGCGTCGAGGTCTGGCCCGCCGTGATGGTGGCCGGGCTGAAGGACGCGGTCGCGCCGGAGGGCAGGCCGGAGGCCCGCAGCGTGATGGACTGGGCGCTGCCGCCGGTCACCGTGGTCCCCACGGTGGCGGTGGTGGACTGGCCGGCCTGCACACTGCCCGAGGTCGGGCTGAGGGAGACCGAGAAGTCGTTGCCGGGCGGGTTCACCGTGCAGGTCGCCTCGCCGCTCTGCGCCGGGACGTTGACGGCGGCCCACGCGGCCTTGGTCGCGTTGACCTCGACGCAGCTGTTCGGGAAGAGCTGCTTGGCCGCGGCCACGGTGGTCAGGCGCGCCTTGGCGTGCGTCCACGGAATGGTCTTGCTGTTCAGGCCGCCCATGAAGATCTGACCGGCCTTCTGGATGCCGATGCCGGTCAGGCCGGCCGGTCCGGAGCAGACGGTGCTGGCGGGCTTGCCGGGCGGGTTGGTGCCCTCGGCGAGCAGGTAGAACCAGTGGTTCTGCGGTCCGGCCGCCGCGTGCACCTCGGTGTTGGGGATCGAGGAGCTGTAGCAGTTGGGGTCGCCGAGCGCGCCGGGGTTGTACATGTTGCGGATCGGGCCCTGGCCGACCAGGTTGACCTCCTCGCCGACCAGGTAGTCCGGCGGGTCGGAGGCGTTGGCGGCGAAGTGCTCGGTCAGCGCGCCGAAGATGTCGCCGGTCGACTCGTTCAGGCCGCCGGCCTCGTTGCCGCTGCCCGCCCCGCCGGAGCCGGAGAACTGGAAGATGGCGTGGCCGTACTCGTGGCCGACCACGTCCATCGGGGTGGCCTGCTGGTTGTTGGCCTGGTTGTGCCCGAAGTTGGTGTAGGACCCGTTCCAGTAGGCGTTGACCTCGTTCAGGCCGACGCGGGCCGGGAACGCGCCGCCGGAGCCGTTGAACCCGTTACGGCCCAGCCAGTCGCGCAGCATGTCCCATTCCTTCTGCGCCGCGTACAGGGCGTCGACGCAGGCGGTCTCCAGGCTGGTGCCCTGGCCGTTGCCCCAGGCGTCGTCGGTCCCGGTGTAGGCGGTGCCGCCCTGCCCGCCGCAGCGCAGGCCGGGGCGGGTGGTGTCGGTCATCGAGTACGAGCTGCCGGAGCCAGAGGTCTGGATGGTCAGCGGGTTGCCGTTGTAGAAGCCGTTGCCGGTGCCGGCGCGGACGTCGTCGTAGGAGTCCACGACCGTTCCGTCGAGGGCGTCCACGAAGACGTGCAGGACGCTCGGAGCCTCCTTGGTGGCGCCGGTGACGACCACCTCCCACGCCAGCCTGGGCTGCTTACCGGCCGCGTGCACGACCAGCCGGGGGGTGCTCACGCTCTCCACGGTGGGCAGCTTGCCGCGGGCGGTGACGGCCGCGGCGGCGGCGTCGATCTTGCCCTTGACACCTACCTCGATCCTGGCGCGCTGGCCCGAGGCCACGGACCCGACCTCCTGGCCCGTCCGGTCGGTGGTGACGATCACGTCACCGCCGTAGACGGGCAGCCCGCGGTGGGTGCGGGAGTAGGTCAGGTACTGCAGGCCGCGGGTTCCCACGATGGTGTTCGTGAGCGTGAACTCGTCCTCCGCCGTCTTGAACAGGGCGTCGGACCCGGCGGCGAGGGCGCCGCCGGCGCTGGAGACCGCGCGCCTGCGGGATTCGGGATCCGGCGACGCGAACGCCGGCGGATCTGCGGACATGGTACGGGTGGCGGTGCCCGCGGGGGCTGTGGCGGCGCCGGCGGCGCTCACCACTGAGGTCGTGGTCATGGCGACGGCGGCCAGTACGGCGACCGCGCCCAGCTTGACCTTGGGATTCACGCGGGGTGACTCCTCTCGGTGTCCCTTGGGGGGTTAGAGGGATGCAAGGAGCCCTGACGTTTTGGGCTGGACCAAAGCTGACACCGTGAGCGCGGGACGAGTACCCTACGAAATTGCATAACTTCGCGATATAGGCGGCTAAACAGGTGTAGAAAGCGGCACGTGGCGCCTCAGCCATGACGCGTAGACGGGGGCGCGCCGCACCTCGGCCCAGTAGGTTCTGGTGACGGCCTGGACCAGTTCGTGCCCGTACCGGGCGACCGGCCCGTGCTCGGTCCACCCGATCATGTGCCGGAAGCGCAGCGGGGTCCCGGCGAGTGGCCGGATGGTGATCCCCGGGTGGCCCTTGCTGGTCGCCTGGAACATGCCGACGCACCGGCCCGAGGAGATGAGGTCGATGGCGAGGCTGAGGTCGGCGGAGTAGCCGACCTTCGGGGTGAAGCCCTGCTCGGCGCAGGCGGACCAGAAGTGCTCGCGATGTCCCGCCTCGACCAGCGCGTGCATGACCCAGTCCTCGCCGGCGAGATCACGCAGCTCGATCTCCTCCTGCCGGGCGAGCAGGTGAGAGGCGGCCACCCCGACGAAGATCGGCTCGACGGCCACGCCCGCGTAGACCACTCCCGGGGGCGGGAGGAGCTCGTGTCCCGGATAGTCGCCGAGGGTGGCGAGCTCCAGGCGCTCGGACTCCAGGAGTCCGGGCAGCAGGTCCATCGCCTCCTCGGTGCGGACGGTGATGTCGGCACCGTCCAGCAATTCGTTAAGGCATCCGATAACATTTATCGCTAAATGGCTGGACATGCAGCCCAGGCGAATTCTGATCTTCTCCGGGGGCTGCTCGGCGTAGCGCATGCCGTCCCGCCGCAGCTCGTCGAATGCCGGCAGCAGCGACCGCGCCCTGATCAGCACCCACGCGCCGAGATCGGTGGGCCGTGCCCCCTCCCGGCCTCGCTCGAACAACGGTCCGCCGAACATCCGCTCGATGCGTCGCAACTGCGTGGCGAGCGCGGGCTGCGACATCTTGAGTGCGACGGCCGCTTTGGAGATACTGCCCGAATCGGCGATCGCACAGATTGCTCGTAGGTGACGCACCTCTAGGTCCACGCCGGGAGCTTAATAGTAAAGAATCTTTCCGGTAAGACCCAAGTTTCGGGGAGACGGATCCATGCCCCCGTAGCCGATCCTGACGACGGCCAGAGCTGCGGCTCCTCGATCGGCGTGTCACCATGAAACGGCTCTGTCCTCTTTCGGTGGTGACAGAGCGCCAGCCCAAGAAGATGCGGTGGCGGAGCAGGGCAAAACCGGCTCGGCCGCGCGTCAGGCATATCAGGCAGCGGATCCGCACCACCACGAGCTTTCGCGCCGCCGTCCTGGGCACCTCAGCATCCAGGTCTTGTGCGATCTGCTCAGCTCCCTGCCACGCGGGTATCCACGACGGCACATGATTCGACAGCGACAAGACACGGTTCCCATCCAAGACGGTGGTCGGCTGAGCCGAAATCCTGACACATCGACCCTGCTCTTTCGGGTGCCACATCCCGTAGATCATTTATAAGTTCAGAGAAGCTGAGATCACAGCCCACCGAGCGAAGAGGACGAGATCGAGTCATGTCGAGGAAACCAAGCGCGACCACGGGCTTCGAAAACGTGTGTCGCAACGCCAGCACGGCACTGGCGTCGTGTGAGGGCTACTTCATTCACCGGATGTCGTTTGACGTCATCAATGGCCGCGATGCACTGGAGATCGGACTCAGGCAAGGCCCGGAATGGCCGGACATCACCATCTCGCTGGAGAGTCTGTATCACTTGTCGATCAGCAAGCCTCCAGAGTCCTCGGGCTGTTTCGTCGACGAAATTTCGGTGCTACACCTTCCGACATCACCGCGCCCGTGGCCTGACGGGCTCACCGTCGTCCGACGCCACAGGGGGTTACCCGAACTGGCCTTGCTAAGGCTGGTTGGTCCGATGGAGATCGGAGTCGTCGCGTCGATCCTGACTGTCTTCACCGCGATGAGCGACGACCTGGCCGCTACTGAGCCGACGGTATGAGGACCGATACCTCTGAAACTCGTTAGTTCAGAGAGGCTTGCGTCAAGTGCCCCCTACTTCGCGCCGACCCAGCTCAACAGCCACGGCTCGAAGAAATCCACGCCAACCTCCACGACCGGCTCCAAAAAGCCAAGAACCAGGGCCGGCTCGGTGAAGTCGCCGCGATCGAGACCACCCCAGCCGCAGCAGCGCAGAAGCTGGAGGCCATGCGCGACCTCACTGCGAAGCACACCACCGTCCACCTCGGCATGCCCGACTTCCGCAGTAGTGCCGGACGTCTTGATGCCGAGCTGTGATGGTGGTGTCGCTTCGAATCAGTAGCGTCTGTCCAGGGCTTCAACGAGGCTGCGGAGTTCGCGCGCCCGCCGCCGGGTCATCGCCAGCATCACTGCTTCGAGGTACTCGCGGGCCTGCCACGGGTCGCCGCAACAGGCCCACTCCGTGCAGCCGTCGCTCTCGTAGTCCCACAGGCGTCGATTCGGCTGATGGACGAAGCTTCTCCAGCGCACCATCGCTGACCCGATCGAGCCAGGCCACAGGTACTTCTTCTGACGCTCGATCCGTCGGATCTCTGCGAGTGCTTTCGAGGACAGACCGTGAATGGTCGTGATGTCGTCCTGCATCCGGGGCCGGCGCGGAAACTCGGCACGGACGCGGCCAAGCCGTTTACCCGGCATCGGCCTTTCTGATGATCGTCATGCCAGACATCTTCCCACCAGAGGGTGCCATCTGGCCAGCGCCGAGCGCAAGGACTGATTACCGATCGACGCCCGCCCTTCCGTTCGCGAGGCGGATGGAGCCGCTCGTCGGACCTCGTCGTCGAGTCAGACCGCCAGGACGAGCCGCTATCGTGCAGCCGTGACCGGTTCCGGGCAGCGTCCGCTGCTCTTCCTCGATGTCGACGGACCACTCATTCCTTTCGGCGCGGCGCCGCAGCAGTATCCGACTTATCAAGCGAGTCCTGAACCACAGGGAACCGGCTCGAATCCGCTTCTGGCCAGGATCAATCCCAAGCACGGGCCCCGGTTGGCGGCACTACCGTGCGATCTGGTCTGGGCCACGACATGGATGGCCGACGCGAACGAGTGCATCGCACCACGGATCGGCCTGCCGAAGCTGAAAGTGGTGATCTGGCCGGAACCATCCGACACTGACAAGCAGGACGAGCGGAACAGGCTGCACTGGAAAACCCGCGCCCTCGTCGACTGGGCAGCAGGTCGCTCATTCGCTTGGGTCGATGACGAGATCACGAACACCGATCGAACCTGGGTGTCCGCACACCATCGAGGACATGCCCTGCTCCATCGTGTCGACCCCCGTCAGGGCCTGACCGACTGTGACTACGCCGCTCTCAACGAGTGGCTGCAGAGGATCATTGGGGCGCCGCCATCGCTTTCTTCTCCTTCGATCTTGTACTTCGCACTCGAAGGATCACGCGATGGCCGTCCTCATTTCACGGCGCCACGCCCACTACCTGGGGAAACTCGTACACCACCTCCGTGGACGCAACCCGAAGCTCAGCGAGATCCCTCGTCGTACAGTGAGGATATGGGCATGCTTACCGTGCAGATCGATACGGAGACAGAGGAGGCTCTGGCCGAACTCACCTCCGACGGCAGATCTCTCGCGGACGTGGTCCGCGATGCCATCCGTCAGGCCGCATGGCGCCGACAGGAGCAGCAGGCCCGGCGTGACGCCGAGAGGCTGGCAGGTGACCCCGCCGACCGCGCCGAAACCCAGGCGATCATGCACGACATGGATGACCTGCGTGCGTGGTGACGTGTACCGGCTGCGAGCGCCGAAGAACGCGGTAGGACACGAGCAACGCGGCGAACGCTTCGCCATCCTCCAGTCAGACCGGCTCGCACACATCTCCACGATGCTGGTCGCTCCCACATCAACGAGTGCGGCACCGAGCATCTTCCGCCCGGAGATCGAACTCGACGGCACCACGACCCGGGTAATGGTCGAACAGACCGTGGCGATCGCCCCGATCCGCCTTGGAGACTTCGCCGGGCGGCTCTCTCGCTATGAGCTGGACAAGGTCAGTAAGGCTCTTCGCCTGGTCTTCGCTCTCTCCCCATAACGAAGCACCACATCGGGACGGCCTGGCCCCTCGCCGAAAACAGCCACGACCCGCTGCTGACCCGCCGCTCCTTCACCGTCGGCCCTGGCAAAAGCGCCGTCTCGCCCTCCCCTCAAGCAATCGTCTGATCTTCCCGCCCCGACCTCATCCGACTCTCCCACCGGGATCTATTTGCACACGATCACCGTCGCGGGTTTTCGCGGCATCGGCAGGCCGAGTCGGCTTCATCTCCCCCAAGGCGAGGTCATCCGGTTGCGGCGGGAGGCCGCCTCCGCCGAGGCCGCCCGTGTCGCATCGTGGGCCAACTCTCTGTGTCAAGCCCAAGCGGGATCATCCGCCCGTAGCCAGGGCCGCGTCTGCGGGTGCGTAGTGAACGCGGCCCGCGCCTGGTCGCGGTGAGCACTCCACCTGAGCCTGCCAAGGAGGGTTATCCCACTGCGTAGATGAAAAGGAACGAGCTGTTGTAGACGATGTGGAGCACAACTCCTGGCCAAACCGACTTGGTGCGGCATAGCAGCCAGCCGCAGCAGAGCCCGACGACCAGCGCCGAGGGAAACACCAGATTGATGCCGTGCCATAGAGCGAAGATCAACGCACTGGCCAAGACGGCGACCCAGGTTCCCCATCGCTGAAAGAAGCGGGTGAGGATTCCTCGAAACAACAGCTCCTCGCCCAGCGGAGTCAACACCCCACCAAAGGCGATGGTGCCGACCAGGGTAGCGAGGCCACCAGCGGCTGAGGCGCGCAGCTGGCCTTGGGCATCGTCGATACCTGGAAAAAGCGTGGCGACAACCGTGTCGAATGTGAGGATCACCGCTAAGCAGCCGGCTGCGAGGGCAACGGCAATGAGCAGCCATTTCGGCTCGACGCTCCGCAGCCCGAAGGGCCGGACGTCACGAATCCGCACCAGCACCACGATGGCGAAGACGGCGAGCGGTGCCACCCCGGAGAACGCGAGCTGCACCACCCCCTCCAGTGCCGGCGTCGGCGCTGGAAACGCGACCAGCAGCGTCAGACCGCCCGCGTAGAGCACGACCGCCGCGACCAGCGCGACCACCAACTCGATCCAGCCGGGGCGAACATCCGCACCCGCCTGGCTCGCTTCCCGTCTTTCGTTCTGTTCAGTCATGACACGCATTGCACACCGTGCCCTAAGGGCACGGTCAAGCGCTTCCAGACCGGCGGCTGCGGCCTGCGGATGAGATGCGGAAGGACCACATCCACCAGCAGCGAGACCAATGCCTACGTTTCTACGCTCGGCGCGTTCGACGGGTGAGTGTGAAGCCGACGATCACGACGGTGGCGTAGGTGATCCATCCGGGCCAGCCCATGGCCGATCCGTTGACGGTGTCGATCGTCGCACCCGGGACGATCAGTGAGGTCATGACGAGTGCAGAGGTTGCGTTGTTCACTCCGTGGGCGAGCGCTGTGGGCCACAGGGAACCGAGGCGCACGGTCAGCAAGTAGAGGAAGTCGCCCACCACGATGCAGGCCGCAACCAGTGCCAGTTGTCCAGCCCACGGTGCGACATCGGGATAGTTGTAGCCGAGGAGGATCAGCGGTGCGTGCCACAGCCCCCAGATGATGATCGCGACCGGTAGCCCCCAGAGCTGGTGGATTCGCGGCATGAGGTATCCGCGCCACCCGATCTCTTCACCAAGGGCGAGGATCAGGTCGCTCTACGGACCGGCGTCACCCCACGCGGGTCGTCGTCGGTGTTGAGCTGGGTCGGGTTCCGGGGCGCGGCGCCCTCCCTCCCGCCGATGGCGTCGGACATCACGATCTCCTCCTGGTTGAACGGCGGGAGTCTCCCACCGCCGTCAACGCTAGGAATCACGTCACATCGAGTCGAGCTGCTTCAGGACGAGATCACGGCTTTGCATCCTTCGATGCAGGCGCTGGTTCCTCCTCGTCGGCTACTCGAACGACGCGGTTCTGATACGCCCACACGACCGCCTGAAGTCGTGAGCGCACTCCGATCCTGGGAAGCATGCGCGCTAGGTGGGACTTTACGGTGGAGACCTCGACGTGGAGCTCGGAGGCGATGTCGTCGTTCGACATCCCCCGTGCAAGCAGGAGGAGAATCTCGATCTCGCGTGCGGTCAGAACCGTGTCTGCACGGTCGGGCGTGACCGGGTGCAGTCGGCGACGCTGCGCGAACTCGCGGATCACACGGCGGGTGAGGGATGAGTCGATGGTTCCCTGCCCTTGCGAGACACTGCGCACTGCGTCAACAATCTGCTCGGCATCGGCGTCCTTCAGCAGGAAGCCGGAGACTCCCGCTTCCAGAGCGCCGAAGATGTACTCGTCCAGGGCGAAGATCGTGAGCACCAGGACCGGGATCGGGTTCGCAGCCTCGGCACCGCACAGCGCCTGCGCGACACGGATCCCGTCGCGGCCGGGCATCCTGATATCGAGGCACGCCGTCTGCGCTCCCCACGTAGCGGGGATGGTCCCGATCGTGGAGAAGGCGGCGCAGGCAGACCGTGGTGCTCCCCGCACATGCGGGGATGGTTCCGGTAGCAGCCTCGCGGGCGGGACATAGCGGGTGTTAGGTGATCTGCCTACGTTGTCGCCGGCTGCGGAGGCAGACCTCATGTGGTTAGGCGGCGAGTTCGGTGTGCAACTGGTCGCGGAATTGGCGGACCATGATGCTGCTGCTGTACGGGTCCAACTCGTCGGCGAACTTCTGGGCGAGTTCGGTCGCGCGGGCGGAGGTCAGTGCCTTCGTCATCGGAATCGCGGCCCGCGCCATGTCGATGGCCTGCTCCAGCTCACCCATGCCGAGATACTCCTCGGCAGCATGGATTTGGTTGAATTGCGCGGTGCGAGGGATGCGCTCGCGATACTCGGTTACGGCCGCTTCCGCAAGGCCTACCGCTCGCCGATGCTCACCAAGCATGCTCCAGCAGCGACCCGCCTGCGCTCTCAGCTCTGCTTCCTCATATCTACTGACCCACTCCGGATCGCGGTCACTGGCCCCTTGGGCGTACGCCCGCTCGGCCTCGGTAATCAGTCGCTCGACCTGCTTGGCGGTATGCCGGTCAGGGTTCCCGGACTGACTGGCCTGCAAGGCCGTCGCCCAAGCCTCCCTGGACAGCATCAACGCCATGACGCGCGGGGATGCCTGTGCCCGGCGGGCGGTGTCCGTCGCAGCTCGCGCGAGCCATGCCGCCCAGGTGGCCTGCTCCAGGTGAATCGCCTGCCGGGCCAGCGTCGCCAGCACCCAGGCACCGGTCAACGAGTCGTCCCCCGTCTTCGCCAGCCGCAGCGCCTGCCCGAAGTGCTGCTGCGCCTGACCGTGACGGTTCGAGTCGAAAGCCGTCCAGCCCGCCAGCCAGCTCATCCCGGCCGCCGCCGACATCAACGCCGATCCCACCCGATCGTCGTAACGTCCTCGGAGCAGCGGCTTCACCGTCTTGTCCAGGTATCCAACCACCACCAGACGGACCAGCCCGGCCCCGAACTGGTTGTCCATCTGGCCGAACACCTTGCACGCCTCATGGATCCGCTCCACATCGGCCATGCCGACCATGGCGTTGGTCCCCCGCTGCGCGACCGAGGCGGGCGGCACCCCGTAGTTCCACGCCATCAGCCACTCCCCCAGCGCCGCAGGGACGAAGGGCAGCGAGGCCAGCAGGTGGCGCCGGGTCTCGTCCATCTCATACCTCCACAGCAGCGCGGCCGACCTCACGGTAGCCGCGGTCGAGGTGTCGCCGTACTCCGTGATGGGCCACGAAGAGGTCTCCCCGAAGCTCCACCCGTCTATCCACCGCTCCACCTCGATCGGGCTCACCTCGAACAACTCCGCGAGCCGCCGCCGGGAACCGGCCCGCACCCCCTGCCCTCCCCGCTCCCAGCGTGACCAGGTCGTCGAGGCCACCCCCACCTTCTCCGCCGCCGCCTTCTGGCTCAACCCCCGCTGCCTACGCGCCCTGGCCAACTCCGGCCGAGGCATCCCACTGCCCGACTCGCCCACAACCCCTCCCCTTTGGTAGTCGAATGACTACCTATTGTGATGCGCGGAGGTCGCCACACACCACCCCGTACCGGGAAACGACCAGCGAACGACCACCTATTAAAGACCGTCGTCAACAGGTCTATACGGCGGCGCGGATCAAGGCGATCAAGACCACCAGGACGGTGTGGGATTTGCCGGCTGGTCGACAAACCCCAGCCGGTTACGTAGACGAGCGGCCCTAGCTTTCCAGCTCGATCCGCTCGAAGATGTCCGCGTCCGTCTCCTTCTGCCAATCGGGCAGGTCGTCCCAGTCGGCGACGTAGCCGGGTTTCGGGTCTTCGATGTGCTTGTAGATCTGCGCGATCCAGCACAACGCCACGAAGCGGCTCTTCTGGGCGCGGGTGAGTTTACTGGTGGAACCGGCGCTCAACGTGATGAAGTCACGTACCTGCCTGAACACGGTTGCGGCGGCTTGCCGCTCCCAGTCGGGGGTGTCCTCCCAAGGAGTGACATAACCCGGCTTCGGCTCCCCCGGGTAGTACTTATGAACCCCGGCGATCCACGCCTCGCGGAAGATACGGCCGCTCTGTTCATCCATCATGCTCTCCATAAAATTTCCTCTCAATGTCAGGCAATACGCGCAAGTTGGGAAATGTGCTCGGTGAGTTGCGAGACACGATTGTCAGCGGCGAGCGGACCAAGCTGGGCCCGCAGGTCTTGTAGCTTGCGACCGACGTAGCCGGACGACTGGGTCTGCTCGGCCAGTGCAACAGCCGCACCACCGTAGTGAAGCACCTGGTCCACGTTGTGGCGTTGGATGCCGAGCATGGCCAGGTCGGTCAGCACACTGCCGCGGCGCCGCAGGGAGACCGCCCGGTTCAGGGCCTCGGTGAGCGCGCTCTCGGCCAGGTCGGCTCTGCCGAGCCGGAGGTAGCAGGTGCCGCGTTCTTCGGCCAGGCGCGAGCCGTCGAAACGTAGCCATCCGCTGCTGGTGACCGGCTCGCTGAGGGTGCGGACCTGGTCGGCGGTGTCGAGGGCGCGGTTGCACGCGTCCAGATCGCCCAGAACAGCGAAACCTTGGGCTTGGACGGCGGCCACCCATTGACGGGTGGACAGCTGGGTGTCTCCGCGGGCGGCGACGCGGGCGGCCAGGGACAGCATGGAAGCGGCTTGCGGAAAGCGGTGCTCGTACATGCTGACGAAGGCATGGCGGGTGAGCGCGCAGGCCCACAGATCGTGGGAGCCGGCTTCTTTGCCGGCGTTGGCGGCCAGGGTGTAGCAGAAGGCCGCATCGGTATAACGATTGCTGTCGAAGAAGATCTCACCGGCCAGCTGGTACAGGTCGCCGGCAAGGGCACACAGCCGCTGGTGTAGCGCGGCGGTTTTCGCCTGCTCCAAGCCGGCGGTCAGCAGGCGTAGCTGCTGGCCGACCGCCGGATAAACCAGCCGCTTGGACTGCGACAGCGCGAACACCTGCCACAGGTGGATGTTGAGTTGCTCGTACTGGTCAAGATCAAGAGCTTGCGCTGTCTGGGCGGCCTGGTCGGCATCGGCGCTGTCAGTCTGAGGCAGGGCCACGAGGGTGCCCGTGACGCTCAGCAGGCGAAGCAGTTCACGGCGTTTCATATCGTCACATTCACATAGGTCCACGTCGGGTGCGGTCACGACGAGGCCAGTGATGACCCGCGCCGGTGGAAAACAGGAGACGGCCGGGCTGTTAGCGGCGCCGAGGAGGGCTTCGAGCTCTTCCCAGCTCACCTGCAGGAGCGTGGCAAGCATCGGGCGGCTAACGGGCTGCGGATCACACTCCCCGCGTTCCCACCGGGCGACCGTTGAGCGGTCGACGTCCAGTTCTTCGGCCAGCGACTCCTGGCTGTAACCCAGAGATCTTCTGCGATCCGCGAGGTGTTGCCGCCTGGTCATAAGCCCTCCGAGGCATGCCCATCCGCCACCGTCAGGGTACGGGATGCGTCCTCGATGCGTCAGAGATGCATTGTGCCTGCCCTGGTTCGCCCTGGGACATCACGGTTGGCTAGCGAGAAGTAACCCTCTGCCAAGACGGGAGTCTCCATGCCTCACCGTGCACGCCAGCCCCGCTCCCCTGTCGATCAGGTTCCGTCGTCCACGCAGCCGAAACAGCCCAAGCGTATGCAAACGCTGTCATCCACAACAGGGACGAGTGGCTTCTTCGCCGAACTGGCCGCGGACCTGCCCGCCACCGACGCCGCGACCATGGTGATCACTCACCTGCTGCCCGGCCAGATGGACTTCCTCATGGCTGTAGATCGCGTCGCCGAAGTGGCTGCGGTCCTGCCCAAACCCAAGTCCGCCGACCCGCTCACTTTGGAAGCTGTCGCCGCGTCCTACCACTGCGACGTCTTGGACCGCGGCCGGTTCGCCGACCCTGTCTGGCTGACCGCCTACATCGAGGACCGGGCCGCGGGCCGACCGCTGGTGCTCGCCGACATCGGCGGGTACTTCGCCCCCGCCCTCGCCCAAGTGTGCGAGATGTTCTCCGGGCGGATCGCCGGCGTGGTGGAAGACACCGAGAACGGGCTACGCCGCTATCTCACGCTGGGGGCGCTGCCGTGCGCGGTCTACAGCGTGGCCCGCAGCCCGCTCAAAGAGCCTGAGGATCGGCTGGTGGGCGAGGCGATCGTGTTCTCGGTCGAGTCGCTGCTGCGTCGGCTGGGCGAGATACTGCCGGGCCGTCAGGCGTGCGTGCTGGGCTTCGGAAAGATCGGCGCGGGGATCGCGGCGGCGCTGCACGCCCGGCACGTGCGGGTCATCGTGCTCGACACCAACCCTGTCCGGCAGGCACAGGCCATCTCGATCGGCTACGGCTGGGCGAGCTTGCCGGAGGCCATGTCGGTCTCCGAACTGGTGATAAGCGCAACCGGCAGCCGCGCCATCGGCATGGAGCACTTGGCCCTGCTGCGCGAAGGAGCGGCCCTGGCCGGCGCGACCTCCAGCGACGACGAGTTCGATCTGGCCGACCTGCACGAACCCGCCGGTGGGTTCATCCGCGACGACCTGATGCCCGGCGTGGCCCGCTACAGCCGGGCGGGGCGGTCGTTTGTCCTGCTCGGCAACGGCAACGCGGTGAACTTCCTGCACACCTCGGCGCTGGGCCCGGCCATTCACCTCATCAAAGCCGAGATCGTCGCCGCAATGGCGCGCCTGGCTGCCGACCCGCACGCCCCGGGCCTGTACGAAGTCCCGGAGGCGGTCCGTGCCCGGGTCGCCGCCGCCTGGGTCGAGGCGTTCCAGCCGCCCGGGCTCCAGCCGCGCGACGAGCTCACCGCGGTCGCGAAGGCGGCCAGACGATGATCATCGCGATTGAGGGGGTCAGCAGCACGGGAAAGTCCACCTTGGTCGCGAGCCTGGCTCACCAGCTGGGCTGGGACACGGTCAGCTGTTACTACCACGTCGCCGACGACCCCGCAGTGCTGGGTGAGCCGCTGGCCACGTCCGAGGACGAGCAGTTGGCCGCGGTGACGGCGCACCTGGCCATCGAGGAGCAGCGGCACCGCCAGGCGCAGGCCGCCCTGGCGCGGCACGGCGGCGTCATCTTGGACCGTAGCGTCGACACCGTGCTGGCCCACATGGGCGCGGTGGACCGCATCCAAGGGTTGGATGCCAGGGCGCGGGCTCTCGCCCTGGTCACCGAGCGCGTGGCAGCCGATGCTGCCACCGTCCCCGACCTGACGCTGTTGTTGACCGCCGCCCCCGAGGTGCTGGGCTCGCGCGCCGCGCGCCGGCCTGGCCTGCCACGCCTCTACTACGATCCGGCGTTCGTCACGCACTTCAACGCTCATTTCGCCGCCCCACTCAGCCTTCGCTGTGTTCGGCTGGACGCCGAGGCCGCCCCAGAGGCGGTCCTGGATGCGGCCCTGAACCAGATCACCCACGTCGACGTGATCTCGGCGGGGAGGACGTGACGGTGTTCGCCTTCGGCTTGTGCGTCGACGAACGTTACCTGCTGCCGTCTCTGGTGACGCTCGAATCCCTGGCCGGCACGCTGCCTCCTGCTGAGCGGCGGGCGACGGCCGTGCGAATCCTCACCACGGATCTGACCCGCCAGCACGCCGCCACCATGGCGAGCCTGACCTCCCGGCTGGGTTTCGGTTCGTTCGATCTGCGGTGGGCTCGGCCGATGAACGAGGCGTTGCTGGTGGACGCCGACTACATCACCATCACCGCCTACCTACGCTTCCAGTTCACCCCCGCATTCGTCGCCCGCCCCTACCTCATCTACGTCGATGCTGACACGATCGCCGTCGACGACATCTCCGGGCCACTGGACGGCCTGTCCGAGCATCGCCTTGGTCTGGTCGCCGACGAGTTCACCCCCGCAGTCGGCCGCGGGCATGCCCTGCCCGGCCTCATCGAGGACCAGCCTGCTATGTCGGGTCGCCCATACTTCAACGCCGGCGTGTGGTGGGCGCACGTCAGGATGCTCGCCGCAGTGCGCGCGGGCGTCCGGCACGCCCTACGCAGTGGGCGGCGCTACATCTTCCACAATGATCAGGACGCGCTGAACCTATGGCTGCTGGCCGCCGACGCCGTCCAGCAGATCCCGGGCAGGTTCAACACCTACGAGCTGGCCCGATTCCTCGAACGCGGCGACTGGACGCGCCGCTACACCACCCGCTCCCCGCACGACACCGACACCGCGCTGCTGCACTTCGTGGGCAGTGCCAAGCCATGGCTGCCGTCCTGCCCGCCGACCGATCACGTGCGCCTGTATCGCTCTCACCTACGGCGCACGCTGCGAGGTGTGCGCCGCCTCGGTGACTTCAGCATCGACGCCCCCGCTTTCCGGCGGCGTCCATGACCGGCTCGCCAGGCCGCCCGGCGATCGAAGCCGCCTGCCGTGCCCTCATGACCACCGACATCGCTGGTACCTGCCGCCTGGCCGACGCCCCGAACACCGCCGTCTACCGGGTGATGCTGGCGCCGCCCCAGCCTCCCCGAGTGATCGTCAAGCTGTACACGGGCCGGGCCCGTTGGAAGGCGATCAAGGAATATCAGCTGTTCGCCGCGCTGACGGGGTGCTCAAGGGTCAACGTCCCGCAGGTGCTGGCCTGCGGCCCCGTGCCGGGCCTGGACATCATCGCGCTGATCATGCGTGATCTCGGCTCCGCCACCCTGCAGAAGGTGACCGGCAGCGGGACCTGCTCGCGCGGCGAGGCCCTCGGCCTTCTCGGGCGCCTCCTGCGGTCCTTCCACCAGCTGCCCTACCCGCCTCCCGGCCCCGGCGCGCCACTCGCCGTACTCGACTTCGCCGCACAGGTCACCGCGCTGCGGCAGCACCTTCCCGACGAGCTGCGAACCGCCACGCAGGCGTCACTGGAGCAGGCGATCGACCTGTTCCAGACCAGGCCGCCGGTGTGGTGCCACGGCGACCTGCATTCCGACAACGTCCTGCTGTGCGGCCAGGAAGGTGACCGGGTACCGCACCTGATCGACTTCGAGCAGAGCACGATCGCCGCCGCCGAGTACGACCTGGCCCAGACCGTGGTCACCTCCGACGCCTTCGGCCATGACGACCAGGCCCAGCTGCTTGCCGCCTACGGGACCGGCCTGTCGGAAGACCTGCTGGCCAGCCTGATCACCTTCCACACGCTGCGCGGCTGGCGATGGGCCGCCCTCCACGAGAACCGGGACGTCGCCCTGTGGCAGGCCCGCTTGAGGCTCGTCCTCGACCAGTACGCCGGGGCGACGCAAACTCGGCCTGATACGAAAGGACACTCCTGATGGATGATCCGGTCCTGTCGGTGGTGATTCCCGCGTTCAACGAGGAGAACTACCTGCCCAGATACCTGCCCACCGTACTGGCCTCGGTGCGCAGCTGGGAGCAGGCCAGCGGGCAGCGCGGCGAAGTTCTCGTAGTCGACAACGCCAGCACCGACACCACCGCACAAGTCGCGGCTGGCCTTGGAGCCCGTGTCGTCTCCGAACCGATCCGCGGCATCGGCCAAGCCCGCAACGCCGGAGCCGCCGCAGCTGTCGGACAATATCTGGTGTTCATCGACGCCGACGTCGACTTTCCCATCGAGGGGATCAACGAAGCCGCCCGATACCTGGCCTCGGGCACCTGCGTGGGTGGCGCCATCCCGCCCCTGTACGAGCCAACGAAGACCGGCACCCGGCTACTGGTCGCGGCGTGGGCGCTGTATCGCCGGTACGGCGGCGGCGCCCAGGGCGTCACCCAGTTCTGCACTCGAGCGGCGTTCTTCGCGCTGGCCGGCTATCGGGCCGAGCTGTTCATGAGCGAAGACGTGGACTTCTTCGCCCGCCTCACTCGACTCGGCAACCAGTGCAACAAGCCGGTCATCCACCTGACCGGCCTGCGAGTACGCCCCTCGAACCGCCGTTTCGAGCAGTGGCCGAGCTGGCGGATGATCTGGTGGGGCAACCCGATCACCGCGCGCCTGTTCCTGACCTCCCGCCGTTTCTGGCGCAACTGGTACGACACCACCGTCCGATGAAGGCAGGCGTGCACATGCGGCAACGACCGCTTCCCACCCCGGATGCCACCGGCGTCTACACCTTCCCCGATGACCTGGCCAACGCGCACCGCGCCCACCAGGACCGGCTCACCGCGCGCCGCCGCGCAGGCGACGCCACCGTGATGGAGGTCACCGCCCCGTACGGCGGACACCCCTATCTGATTGAGCAGCGGCATCCGGTCGGCCAGCCCGTCGTGGTGATCGAACCCCACCACGACGATCTGGTGTTGTCGGCCAGCGGTCTGTTTCTCACTCGGCCACGCCCGCTCACCGTGGTCACCGTGTTCACTCGGTCGACCAGCGCGCACCGGTCCGCCCTGGCCAAGCACCCCGGTGAGGAGGCCGTGTCGACGCTGCGCGCGGGTGAATCCCGTCAGGCGTTGCTACCTGTGGGCGCTGATCAGCGGCTGCTCGGCTACCGCGACGCCACACCACCGTACCGGCCCTACGATCCAGCGGTCTTGAAGCTCGTCACCGCCGACCTGGAGCGGGTGCTGGCCGAGGTGGGCGCCGCCGAGTTGCTCGCTCCGGTCGGGGTCACCCGCCACCCCGACCACCTGCTCGTCCACGAAGCGGCCCGCCGGGTGGGCTGCCGCTGGTTTTGGGAGGACGTGGCGTTCTGGCAGACCTACGGCCTGTCGACAGATGACCGGCAACTGTTCCAGGAGCGCGTCGGCGACAGTCTCGTCCCCGAACTGGTCGACATCACCAGTGTGCTGCTCGACAAGCTCACCCTGCTGTACCTGCACGCCTCCCAGCTGCAGCCGCTACACGCCATGTACCGGCCCTTGCGTCACGCGTGGACCACCGCCGCCGCCCTGCGGCCCGCCGACCCGGTCTGTTTCGCCGAACGCTTCTACCGGAGAGAGACACAATGACCATCCCAGCCGGCACGGTCGTTTTCGCCTGGCGGCGGATCCCGCCCCCGTTCCTGATCGGCGGTGCCGAGGTCTCCCAGCAGCTCCTCGCCGAGGAGTTCGCCGCCGCCGGATGGCGCACCCTCTACCTGGCCTCCCACGAACCCCCGTGGAGCACGACGTCGCAACTGCCGTCGATGCTGCGTCACCTGACCTGCACGGGAACTCCGGTCGAGCATCGGGAGAGCACGGCCGAACTGCGCTACAGGTGGAACGGCGTCGACGTCCGGGTAGTGCCGCAGGCCCGGCTCGCCACCGCGCTGCAGACGGCCCTCGACAAGTTCACACCCGACCTGGTGATCACCTCCCAGGAAGGGTCAGCGGATCTGGCCGCCGCCGCCCGCTCGCGGACGACCGTCGCCGGGTGGCTGCACTCGGTCTCCAAGACCGGGCTGCACGTCCTGAACGGCAAACCACACTACGCGCTGGCCACTTCTCAGTTCGTGCTCTCACACACCCCGCCGTCCCAGGCCGCGGTGCTGTTCTACCCGCCGTTCCGCCGCTTCGTCGGCCCCGCCGTCAGCCGTGACGGGGACCTGCTCATGGTCAACCCGGTACCCGCCAAGGGCGCCGAGCTGATGCACCGGATCGCTGAGCTACTGCCTGACCGGCGCTTCACACTGGTGATGGGCTGGTGGGACACCGCCGACGAATTCGCTCGCCACCCCAACGTCACCTACCTGCCCCGCACCTACGACATGGACGACCTGTACAGCCGGCACCAGTTGCTGCTCGTCCCGAGTGTCGTCGAGGACGCCTTCCCCCGGGTCATCGTCGAAGCCGCTTTGGCCGGGCTGCCCGCTCTGGGCTCCTCCCGAGGTGGCATCCCCGAAGCGATCGGCGATCAGACCCGGCTCGCCCCGCCCGACGACCACAGCGCCTGGACGTCCCTCATCCGCCTGCTCACCCCGGCCCGTTTGGGCGTCATAGCCGGCCAGGCACGGCTTAAGGCCGCGCCGATGACCCGCTACTGCCTGCCCGAACTCGCCGCAGCCGGGATCATCCGCCCGTAGCCGGTGCCGCGCCTACGGGTGCGTGGTGAACGCGGCCCGCACCTGGTCGCGGTGAGCGCTCCACCAGTGCAGCAGTCGCTCGCCCGACACCCACAGCCGATCAGGCCCGTGATCATTCTTGTCGTAGTGCCACTGCAACTGCCAGAAGTCGGTCATGCGCTTCCACCACAGCCGCTCGACGCCATCCGCCAGATCCTCATCGGCGATGGACACCACACTCCGGTACCCGGCGGTGAACGCTGCCACCCGCTCCAGGTCCAGTCGGCCGTCGTCGACGGTGAACTGCACCTGGGCGGTACGGGCGATCTCCTCGGCGTAGGGGCGAACGGCAAGCCGATCCCAGTCGAGCACCGCCGTGACCTTCCCGGCTTTCCACAGCACGTTGAGCGGCTGGAAGTCGCCGTGGGTCCAGCCCAACGGCCCCCGTGGTACCTCGTCTGCGGGCCGTTGCGCGGCATGAGCGGCGATCAGCGCCTTGCGTTGCTCCAGCGCCTCAGCTGCGGCGATATCGAACGGCTCCGGCGCCTCCAGCCCGGTGATCACACGCAGGAACCGGTCGGCTTCGGCTACCGCACTCTCCGGCAGGGTCACCTTCGCGCGGGGTCGCTCGACCGCCGGTTTCAGGCCCGTGCCGGGCTTGGCCAGCTCGTGGTGGATCCGCCCGAGGAGCGCCCCGAGCTCGGCTGCTTCTCCCACGTCCAGATCGGTGCCGGCGTGGTGACTTCCCAAGGCCCAAGGCAGCAGACAATAGCTGTGGCCGTCGATCTCGGCCACGGTGTCCGCGGACGCAGTGAGGTGGGGGGCACAGACCGGTAAGCCGCCGACCGCGAGCGCCTGGAGGACGTCGAGGCTCCGGCGGGCCTTCGACACCGGCACATCGGCGATCTCTTTGAGGGCGAACACACCCTCCGAGGTCTCCAAGCGCCAGTTGCGGTTCATCATTCCCGAGGGCAGAAACACCACCCGGTGGGCTTGCCCCAGGCCGAATGCCTTCACGACCTGTTCGAGCTCGCTGCCGGTGATCCTTCCCCGTACGAGCACCTGTCCCTGCGCGGCCTCATCAGTCACGCCCAGGAGGCTACGGCATCATCATGAGATCGTCCGGCCCGTTCACCCAGCTACGGCTCGTGCACCATCAGCTCAGCGGAGGTGCCGGGCACATGCGGCGCGATGTGCGGTCACGCCGCGATGACGTCAGCGCCGGCGACAACAGCCATCCCCTTGGCCTCGTAGGCGCGGAAGGCCCGTCACCCACGCCGGCTGGGAAGCTCCACAGTGGTCTCATCGTGATGCCGAAGGCCTCGGGAAACGACCAGGTGCCGACCAGCGCGGTCACGATCTTCGCCCGTCACACCAAACGAGGACGGGGCGGATTCCACCTCCCGCCCTCCGTCGTGTTCTCTACCGCTCACGGTCATCGGAAACGAACGGAGCGTGCTCATGCGGCCATTTGGTGGCATCCCCCTGGGTGTTGACGGCCACCCCGCCAAAGACCCGGCCTCACCGGCAGACCACCGGCACACCGACGGAGACGTCCGCGCACTGGTGAAGGTCCTGCGACCCGGCTCCGCCTCGCGCCGCGCCCGCGCCGTCGTCCGGGAGGTGCTCCAGGACGCGGGCCTGCCCGACGACGACATCGACTCCGCCGAGCTCATCGTGGCCGAACTCGCCGCCAACGCCGAAAAACACGCCCACCCGCCGTACGAACTACGGATCTACCACCTGGACGGCGCCCCCACCTGGTGCGAGATCGTCGACGGCGACCCCGACCCGCACGAGATCGTCATCATCCTCAACCTGCTGAACTCGGTGACGGAGATCGGCCTGCCACTCCTCGCCGAGAACGGCCGCGGACTGCTGCTGGCCCACCGGCTCTCACACGGCCACTGCCACGCCTACCCCACCACGATCCACACCACCGGCACCCCTGGCAAGGCCGTCGCCTTCGCCCTGCCCACCCCCTCGGGCACCCGCCTGACCTTCCCAAGGTCCGACAGCAGCCCGAGTACCAACTGACGTACCCGACGGCGGGGTTCCACCCGACCGAACCGTCCGGTGATCCGATCCATCAGGCCCTCGAACGCCTCCTGCCGGCGGGCAGACACTACACCGCGATCTACGGGCCACCGCATGGTCTTCTGTCTTCACACACCGATGATCAGCGGTGGCCGTATCTGTCTCCGTGCCGGTTCCGCCAGTAAGATCACAAACTAGATCTTGATCCAGTAGCGCCGTGCGGGACCGTACTCGGTGTCCCGTACGCCTTCGAGGACGCC
>NZ_JBEXUE010000114.1:0-24343 GCF_040614275.1 Streptosporangium sp. NPDC006013 | reverse complement strand
GGGAGCCGCAGCGTGCTGCGGTGACCGACGACAACGCGGCGAGGCGCCGCCTGACCGACCGCAGTAGGCAAAAGATCCGCAGGACAGGGCCTAGGACTCGGCGGCGACGACCTTCAGGGCGTGGGCCAGGTCGTCGGGGTAGGCGGTGGTGAAGGAGACCCACTCGCCGGTGGTGGGATGCTCGAAGGCCAGGGAGACCGCGTGCAGCCACTGCCGGCTCACTCCCAGCCGCGCGGCCAGGGTCGGGTCGGCCCCGTACAGCATGTCGCCGACGCACGGGTGGCGCAGCGCCGACATGTGGACCCGGATCTGGTGGGTCCGGCCCGTCTCCAGCTTGATGTCCAGCAGCGACGCCGCGCGGAACGCCTCGATCGTGTCGTAGTGGGTGACCGACTCCTTGCCCCCCGCCACGACCGCCCAGCGGCCGTCCCCGACGGGATGGCGGTCGATCGGCGCGTCCACGGTGCCGCGGTGCGGGTCGGGGTGGCCCTGGACCAGCGCGTGGTAGCGCTTGTCGACGGTGCGCTCCTTGAAGGCCCGCTTCAGGTGGGAGTAGGCCTGCTCGCTCTTGGCGACGACCATCGCGCCGGTGGTGTTGGCGTCCAGCCGGTGCACGATGCCCTGGCGCTCGGCCGCGCCGCTGGTGGCCACCCGGTGGCCGGCGCCGAGCAGGCCGCCGATCACGGTGGGTCCGGTCCAGCCGGTGGTCGGATGGGCGGCCACGCCGACGGGCTTGTTGACGACGACGATGTCGTCGTCCTCGTACACGATGTGCATGCCGGGCACGGGTTCCGCCACCGGCATCGGCGCGGTGGGCGGCGGCGGGAGGGTGACCTCCAGCCAGGCGCCCCCGTGGAGCCGGTCGGACTTGGCCGCGGTCGAGCCGTCCACCAGCACGTCACCGGCGACGATCAGCTCGGCCGCCCGGGTGCGGGAGAGGCCGAACAGGCGCGACAGGGCGGCGTCGAGACGCTCGCCCTCCAGCCCGTCGGGGACGGGGAGACTCCGCCGGTCAGCCATTGCCGTTCTCCTTCGCTTCCTTCTCGGCTCCCGTGTCGCGCGTGCCGTCGATCTGGTAGCCCCGCCAGGCGAGGAAGACCGCCAGGATGCCGCCGCAGACGATCGCCGAGTCGGCGATGTTCCAGACCGGGAAGTGGCCGGGGAAGGTCTCCACGAAGTCGACCACGTGTCCCTGCAGCGGTGCGGGCCTGCCGGAGCCGAAGCCCGAGGGCCAGCGGAAGATCCGGTCGGTGAGGTTGCCGAGCGCCCCGCCGAGCAGCAGGCTCAGCGTGATCGCCCAGGGCAGGCTGCGCAGGTTGCGCGCGGTACGCAGGATCGCCACCACGACGGCGGCCGCGACACAGGTGAAGACGATCGTCATCCCGGTGCCGAGGCCGAAGGCGGCCCCGGAATTGAAGATCACCCGGAACTGGAGCACACCGGGGATGACCACGATGGGTTCCCTGCCCTCCAGGGTCTTCAGTACGAGGGTCTTCGTGGCGAGGTCGAGGGCGTAGACGATGGGGACGATCACCGCGAGCACGGCGATCCGCCGCGCCGCGAGCGGGGCGGCGGGGGCCGCCCCGTTCTCGGTGTCGCCGGTCAGCGGCGCTCCTCCCGCTGCTTGCAGGCCACGCACAGCGTCGCCCTCGGAAACGCCTGAAGGCGCTCCTTTCCGATCGGCTGATGGCACGATTCGCACACTCCGTAGGTCCCCGCGTCGATCCGGGCGATCGCTCGCTCGTTCTGCGCGACCAGGTCGCGCGAGTTCAGGGTAAGGGCGATTTCGCGCTCACGTTCATACGTCCGCGCTCCGGCGTCGGCCTGGTCGTCGCCCGCACCGTCGGTAACGTCGCTTGACGCGATCTCGATCTCGGCCTTGGCGATCTCCTTGGTGAGCTCGCGGCTCTCCGCGACCAGTCGCCCGCGGACCTCCGCGAGTTCCTCGGCCGACCAGGTGACGACGGCACCGTCGGATGACGGCGCTGCCGCGCTGTTGTCTGCGCGCACGGTCGCGGCCATGGCGACCTCCTTGCTAGATCGGACCGTATCCAATGTGGTAAACGGTGCGGGCAGCTTAGGTCCCTCATAACAGAACGACAAACGACCCGCCGCAATGTTTGCCAATCCAGTAACATCCGGTCGCTTCCCCCTGATTCCCCCCAGCCGCCTCTGATATGGGGAAGCTTCCGGCAGGCGGGTGCGTTATCGTGTGAGCCTGCACGGCGTTGATGGGGACAGCAACCTCCGCACCCCCTCGCACGAGCGACCCGGGGACGGTGCGAGCCCGGGGCGAGGCGCTGAGGGAAGATCACCCCGGAGCCGCCGGAAGAACGGCCGTGACGGCCCAGTAGACCCGGCAGCAGGCCAAAGGAAGAGGGCCTTCTCGCACGCGAAGGCCAAGGAGGGTGGTACCGCGGGGCCCCAACAGCCTCGTCCCTCCACGCCACAGCCGATTCCAGCGTGGAGGTCCAGCCCATCATGTCCGCCTATTTCCGCTCTCTTCCTGCGCAGGTCGATCTTCCCGCGCTTGAGCACGAGGTGCTCGACCGCTGGCGGGACGGCAAGATCTTCGAGCGCTCGGTCGAGCAGAACACCGGCGGCCCCACCTGGGTCTTCTACGAGGGCCCGCCCACCGCCAACGGCATGCCGGGCGTCCACCACGTCGAGGCCCGCGTCTTCAAGGACGTCTTCCCCCGCTACAAGTCGATGCGGGGCTACAGCGTGCCCCGTAAGGCGGGCTGGGACTGCCACGGGCTACCCGTCGAGGTCGCCGTCGAGAAATCCCTCGGTCTCTCCGGCAAGAAGGACATCGAGGCGTACGGCGTTGCCGAGTTCAACGCCAAGTGCCGCGAGTCGGTGCTGCGGCATGTGGACGCCTTCGAGGAGATGACCGAGCGGATGGGGTACTGGATCGACCTGTCCCAGGCCTACCGCACGATGGACCCGGCCTACGTGGAGTCCGTCTGGTGGTCGCTCAAGGTCATCTTCGACAAGGACCTGCTCTCCCGCGACTTCCGCATCACCCCGTACTGTCCCCGCTGCGGCACCGGCCTGTCCGACCACGAGCTGGGCCAGCCCGGCGGCTACGAGACCGTCACCAGCCCGTCGGTCTACGTCCGCATGCCCGCCACCTCGGGACCGCTGGCCGACCTCGGCGCCTCGCTGCTGATCTGGACCACCACGCCCTGGACGCTGGTCTCCAACACCGCTGTGGCCCTGCACCCCGACGTGACCTACGTCGCGGCACGCCCCGCGGGGTCCGACGAGGTCCTGGTGGTGGCCGAGCCGCTGGTCGTCTCCGCGCTGGGCGAGGGGGCCGAGGTCCTGGCCTCCTTCCAGGGCGCCGACCTGGAGCACACCACCTACTCGCGCCCCTTCGACCTGGTCGACATCCCCGGCGCGCACTACGTGGTGCTCGGCTACTACGTCACCACCGAGGACGGTACCGGCCTGGTTCACCAGGCACCCGCCTTCGGCGCCGACGACATGACGACCTGCAAGCGGTACGGGCTGCCCGTGGTCAACCCGATCGGCCCCGACGGCCGGTTCCTCGACAGCGTGCCCCAGGTCGGGGGCCAGTTCTTCAAGGACGCCGACGAGGGGCTCACCGCCGACCTACGGGCGCGCGGCCTGCTCTACCGGGGCAGCCACTTCGAGCACAGCTACCCGCACTGCTGGCGCTGCCACACCGCGCTGCTCTACTACGCCCTGCCCGCCTGGTACATCCGCACCACCGCGATCAAGGACCGGCTCCTCGCCGAGAACGAGAAGACCAACTGGTATCCCGAGACGATCAAGTGGGGCCGCTTCGGCGAGTGGCTGCGCAACAACGTCGACTGGTCGCTGTCGCGCTCGCGTTACTGGGGCACCCCGCTGCCGCTGTGGATCTGCACCGCCGACGAGTCGCACGTCACGTGCGTCGGCTCGCTGGAGGAGCTGAGCCGGCTGTCCGGCCAGGACGTCTCCGCGCTCGACCCGCACCGCCCCTACGTGGACGACGTCACACTGCCCTGCCCCACCTGCGGGGCCGAGGCCCGGCGGGTGCCCGACGTGATCGACGCCTGGTACGACTCGGGCTCGATGCCGTTCGCCCAGTGGGGGGCGCCGTACCGCAACGAGGAGATGCTCGAGAAGGCCTACCCGGCGCAGTTCATCTGCGAGGCCACCGACCAGACCCGCGGCTGGTTCTACTCGCTGATGGCGGTCGGCACGCTCGTCTTCGACCGGTCCTCGTACGAGAACGTGCTCTGCCTCGGCCTGATCCTGGCCGAGGACGGCCGCAAGATGAGCAAGCACCTGGGCAACGTGCTCCAGCCGATGCCGCTGATGGACCAGCACGGCGCCGACGCGCTGCGCTGGTACATGGCCTGCTCCGGCTCACCGTGGGCGGCCCGCAGGGTCGGGCACGGCGCCCTTGAGGAGATCGTCCGCAAGGTCCTGCTCACCTACTGGAACACCACCTCCTTCTTCACCCTGTACGCCAACGCCGAGTCCTGGTCGCCCTCCAGGCTCGCCGAGGCTCCCGCCTACGCCGAGCGCCCGTTGATCGACCGCTGGGCCCTCGCCGAGCTGCACCGGACGGTGGCCGAGGTCACCGCGTCGATGGACGTCTTCGACACCGCCCGCGTCGGGCGGCGGCTCTCGGAGTTCCTCGACGACCTGTCCAACTGGTACGTGCGACGCTCCCGCCGCCGCTTCTGGGCCGGTGACACCGCGGCGTTCGCCACGCTCTACGAGTGCCTGGAGACCGTCACCCGGCTGATGGCACCGGTGGTGCCGTTCACCACCGACTACGTCTGGGACGTGCTCCGCGACGCCGACGCCCCCGTCTCGGTCCACCTGGCCGGCTGGCCCGAGGTCAACGGCGAGCTGCTGGATGAGGAGCTGTCGGAGCGGATGGCCCTGGTCCGCCGCCTGGTGGAGCTGGGCCGCTCGGCCCGCGCCTCCAGCGGGGTGAAGACCCGCCAGCCGCTCGGCCGTGCCCTGGTCGGCGCCCCCGGCTGGGCCACGCTCCCGCCCGGGCTGCGCGAACTGATCGCCGACGAACTCAACGTCAAGGGCCTGGAGGACCTGTCCGGGATCGGGGCGGACCTGGTCTCCTTCACGGTCAAGCCCAACTTCCGGGCGCTTGGCAAGCGGTTCGGCTCGCAGACCAAGCTGGTCGCCGCGGCCGTCACCGCCGCCGAGCCCGCGGAGCTCGCCCGCGCGCTCCGCACCGGCTCGCCGGTCCTGGTCGACGCGGGAGAGCTGGGAGCGGTGGAGATCGGCGTCGACGACGTGATCGTCACCGAGCAGCCCAGGTCCGGCTGGGCGGTGGAGGCCGCCTCCGGCGAGACCGTCGCCCTCGACCTGACCATCACCGACGAGCTGCGCCGCTCTGGCCTGATCCGCGACGTCATCCGCCTGCTCCAGGACACCCGCAAGTCCACCGGCCTGTCGATCTCCGACCGGATCGACGTGTGGTGGTCCACCGGTGACGCCGACCTGGCCGAGGCCCTGCGGACCCAGGGCCGTGCGGTGGCCGACGAGGTCCTCGCCGTCTCCCTCACCGAGGGCGGCGCCGACGGCCTTCCCAGCCACAGCGACGCCGAGCTGGGCCTGACCTTCCAGCTCCGCCGCGCGACGGCCACGGCCTGACGGCGGAGCGTTCCGGCGTCACCGGACGGCCGGGCTCCCGGAGAGCCCGGCCGTTCCGGTTCACACCGAGAGCGACCGGCCCGGCGCCTCAGGTGGTGCTCCGCGTCCGTCGCGGCCCGGAAGGAACCGTCACCGCACGGAAGGGGCGGCCGGCCTGGCGCCTCAGGTGGCGCTCGGCGTCCGTCGCGGCCCGGAGAGGAGCGTCACCGCGCGGCAACGGCGGTCCCACGGGCACCGCGACACGCCCGCCTCCTCGTGGTGAACGGTGAGCGAGGCGGGCGGTGGTCACGCCAGGTGTCAGCTCTGGCCCCGGTGATCGTTCAGGCAGATCGAGCAGTTGATCAGGCCGGCTCCCTCGGCCTCGACCAGGGAGATGACCTCGGTGCCGCTGTCGCCCGCACCCTTGATCAGAGGGCAGGCGGGGTCATGAAAGCGACGGGTGCCGATGATGACCATGACGGTCCCGTCACCCGCCTTCTGCTTCTCGGCCCCGGGGGCGCCCTCGGCGTCACGGTCCTCGGGAGAGGGACCGGCTGCGGGCTCCGCCGAGGTGGAGTCGGCCGCTACCTGCCCGGCGCGCCCGGGTGCGGTCTCGGCCGGCTCCACCGGCTCAGCTGTCGTGCCATCGGCGGTGGCCCGGCGCCCGGAATCCGATGCCTCTCGGGGGCCCGGCTCCTCGGGCCTCTCAGGCTCCGCGGAGCCTGAGCCGGCGGCTCCGGGCTTGCCCGAGGAGGACGGCTCCGACGGGGCGGAGTCCCGCCCGGCGGTCTCGGCCCCTGGGCGGGGCCCGGGCGCCGAGGGCCCGGCTTCGGCCTCGGCCTGTGCCCCGGCCTTGGCGGCCCCGGACACGGCGCTCTCGGACGCGGCCGGCTCGGACGCCGTGGCCTTGGACGCCGTGGCCTTGGACGCGGCGGCCTCGGGCTCGGCGGCCTCGGGCTCGACGTTCCCGGGGCCGGTGCGCTCGGCCTCGCCGGTTTCCGGCTTGGCGCTCTCAGGCGCCTCTCCCCGGCTCTCGGAGGCGCCGCCCACGCCCGGCCCGGGCTTGGCGGGCTCCGCCGCCTCGGGCTCGGGCCTGGCCGGAGCCACCGGGGTCTCCGGCTTGGACGCCTGAGCGACCATGTCGCGGCTGAACCAGCTGGTGGCCTCGGACTCGGCGTGCGGGATCTCGGGGACCTTCGGCAGCCGGATCGGCACCGAGGGGGTCGGGGACTCCGCCGCGCGGAGCGGGGGACTCACCGGCTCCTGGGGCCGTACCTGCGGCTCGGCGGACTGAATGTAGGGCCGGGCGACCGGGACGACGGGCTCCTGCGGGGAGCGCGGTGGCTCCTGCCGGGACACGGCGCTCTCTCGCCTGGCCGCGGGGTTCTCCGGCCTTGGCGGGGACTCGGGCCGTGCTCCGGGGGCCTGCTGCCCTCCGGCGGGGGCCGCGGGCCGCGCGGGACGGTACGGGGCGGTGAACCTGGCGGTGGCCTCGTGCGGGCCGGGCTCACCGGCGCTGCCTGCGGGGCCGGACTCCGGGGAGGCGCTCAGGGGCTCGGCGGGCTCCCGTACCCCGGGCGGGGTCTGGTGCGGCCTGCTTCCGGCGGCGGGTTCCGGCAGGCAGGTGGTACAGGGCGTGAAGCCCTCCTCACGAGCCTCCTCGTGGGTGAGCTCCTCATGATCCCTGCCGGCCAGCTGGCGGCACCCCGCGACGTGATAGCGCTTGCGGCCGGGGATGACCAGCACGATCGCCTCGGCGTCCAGGGCGCCCCGCCTCGCGACGGTGGCGGTGGCCGGCCCGGCCACCGGGCCTCGTCGCGGCTGGGTCGGGGCCACGGGCGTCTGCTGCCGCATCCCGTGCTGCGCCATCATGTGCGGTGGCACGGGAGGCTGGTTCGGCACACCGTGCGGCGCGGGGACGGACCCGGCCGGCATCGGTCCCTTCTCGGGAAGGGGCGGAGCGGCCCCGGCCTGCCCGCCGGGGAACAGCTCGTGGCGCCGCAACAACGCCCCGATCACCAGGAAGACGGCGGACAGCACGCTGACCGCGATCGACCACATGACCAGAAACGGTTTGGCCAGCACGATCCCCACGATGAGCAGGACGATGGCCGTGAGTACCAAACCGGCGCTGATAAGGATCACAGAAAGACTCCCGGATGCGGGTCAAAGGGGGTGACCCGACACCTTAGCGGCGGTCGTTGTGAGGACCGTCAACGCCCTGGAAGGCGCCCGAATGCTGCGACGGGTCGCCGCCGAACGGGTTGGGCGCGCCCTGGAGCGTCGGCTGACCACCCTGGGCCACCGCGTGGGACATGGCCGGAGGCCCGCTCACGATCGGGAACCCGCCACTGCCCTCGGCAGCCACGTTGAGCTCGGCCAGCTGGTTCTCCAGATACAGTTTCAGGCGGCTACGGTACTCGCGCTCGAAGCTGCGGAGCTCCTCGACCTTACGCTCGAGCTCGTCACGGGTCTGCACCAGCGAGCCCATGGCCTGGCGGTGCCGCTCCTGCGCGTCGCGCTCCAGCGTCTCGGCTCGGGCACGTGCGTCACCGATGACCTGCTCGGCCTGGCGACGTGCCTTGCCGAGGATGTCGTCGGCCTCGCGGCGCGCCCGGGTCACCGTCTCGTCCGCCTCCCGGCGGGCGTCGGCGATGGCCTGGTCCGCGGTCTGCTGCGCGAGGGCGAGCACGCGGGCCGCGGTGTCCATGTTGTCCTCGGCCGGAGGCATTCCCATTCCGACGGGAACGGGCTGCTGATGCTGCACCGGCTCGGGAGCGCGCATCGGCTCCGGCTGCTGCATCATCATCTCGGGCTTGGGCTCGGCGATGGGGGCGGGCGCCATGGCCATGCCCATCCCGCCGGGGACCTTGCCCCGCAGGCACTCCGCCAGCTTGGCGCGGAGCTCCTCGTTCTCCTGAATGAGACGGTCCAACTCGGACTCGACCTCATCGAGGAAGGCATCTACCTCTTCCTCGTCGTAACCCGGCCGAAGGCGGGTCGTACTGAATTGCTTGTTCCGCACATCGGCGGGAGTCAGCGGCATTTCGGTCTCCTTGGCGCGCTTGGAGTCTGTCCGGGGGGACGGTACCCGATCAACGAAGCGCGGACACGAGTTGGATCAAGACCAAGACCACAATGAACAGCACTGTGAAGCTTAGGTCAAAGGCCACCGTACCCAACCGGAGTGGTGGAATGAAACGGCGGAGGAACTTGAGAGGTGGGTCGGTCACCGTGTATACGGCTTCCGCCAGCACCAGGACGATGCCTGTGGGGCGCCACTGACGTGCGAACGCCTGCACCGTCTCAAAGATCATTCTGCCGATCAGCAGCACGAGGTAGATGGACAGGACGAAGACCAAGATCCCGCTAACGATCCCCACGGTCCGTCCTCGCCTCCACTCCGCTCTGCCGTCCTTCGTCCCATCGGGACCTGTCGGGCCGGTCACTGTTCATAGTGGAACTCTAGCTCTGGTTGAAGAATCCGCGTTCCGCGATTCGAGCCTTGTCCTCGGCGGTCACCTCGACATTGGCTGGGGACAACAAGAACACCTTGTTGGTAACACGTTCAATGCTGCCATGTAGGCCAAAGACGAGACCTGCCGCGAAATCAACGAGCCGCTTTGCGTCACTGTCAACCATCTCGGTCAGGTTCATGATGACGGGAGTGCCGTCACGGAAGTGCTCACCGATGGTCCGCGCCTCGTTGTACGTGCGGGGATGAAGGGTGGTGATGCGCGCCAGATCGGTCGTGCGGCGCTCCAGGACAGCCGTCGCGGGCCTCGGAGCGGGCACGCCTGGGTCGGTGTCGTCCGAGAGGTCGTGGACCGTGCCAGGACGCTCGTCGCCCTCCCGACGCGTGTCGTCGAACTCCTCGTACTCGTCGTCGGGGTAGCTGTCGTATCTCTCGTAGCGGTCGTCCTCAACAAGACCGAGGTAGACCGCCATCTTGCGCATCGCGCCGGCCATCGCTACTTCTTCCTCCGTCTTACTTCGATGTGCCCGAGGGGCCAGCCCGACCGCCCTGAGCTCACCACCGTTCGACCGCTATCCGGATACGCGGACGCCAAGGTCCACTTGAAGGGACATTACCTGACGAAGGGCTTCCTGCGACCGAGCAACGCCGTACCAACACGCAGGTGTGTCGCACCGTTGGCAATGGCCTGGGACATATCCCCGCTCATCCCCGCCGAGATGACGCCGGCGCCCGGGTGGGCGTCCTGGACGGACCGCGCGATCTCCCTCAGCCTCGCGAACGCCCTGCCCGGCTCCTCCCCCAGCGGCGCGACCGCCATCACCCCGCCCAGCTCAAGCCCCGGCGCTCCGGCGACGGCGTCCGCCAGCGCCTCGGCCTGCTGTGGTACCACGCCGCCCCTGGCGGGGTCACCGTCGAGCGCCACCTGTACCAGGCAGGTGATCCGGCGCCCCACCCCGAGCGCCTCCCTGCTGAGGGCGGTGACCAGGCGCGGGCGGTCGACCGAGTGGACGACGTCCGCGTAGCCGACCACCGAGCGGACCTTGTTGGTCTGCAACTGGCCGACGAAGTGCCACCGCAGGCCGAGGTCGGCGCACTCTCGCGCCTTGGCCGAAGCCTCCTGGTCGCGGTTCTCCCCGACGTCACCGATCCCGAGTCCGGCCAGCAGCCGCACGTCGGAGGCGGGGTAGGTCTTGCTCACCGCGATGAGCGTCAGCTCCTCGCGGCTGCGGCCGGCGGCCCGGCAGGCTTCGGCGATCTCCGCCTCGACCCGGGCCAGCCCGGCCGCGATCTCATCTCGTCGTGTTGTTTCCGTCACATCTCCGCCGCTCGGACACTGGCAAACCGGCGGAGCCCATTCTTCCCGGCACGGCCGGGTGGCTCTGCACCCACCCCCACCGTGAGCGATGTCACTTCAGGAAGTCGGGAACGTCCAGTTCCTCTTCCTGCTCCTCGAAGATCACCGGTCGCCGCCGGGCGGGGTCGGTGACCCTCGCGGAGATCGGCGTCGGCTGCGAGGGCTCAGGGGCCGGGCGCGGGATCGACAGCGGAGGGGAGTGCGGCTCCTCCACGCGGTGCGGCTCGGAGTGCTCCACCGGCTGTACCGGGTGGATCTGCTGGGGCGCCGGCTCCGCCGGCGGGGTGACGACCTGCCGCACCGGCGAGGGCGGCAGGTGCTCCACCCTGGGCTCCGGACGGGGCTCAGGGCGGGGCTCCGCCTTGACCGTGGGCGCCAGCGGGCGGACCGGGGCGGCCGCCGAGGGCGGCGGGGCGGGACGCGAGGCGGGCTGCGGGCGGGACGCCGGCTGCGGGAGTTGCTTGGGCTCGGGAGCGGGCTCGTCGAAGCCGGCCGCGATCACGGTGACGCGCACCTCGTCGCCGAGGGCGTCGTCGATGACCGTACCGAAGATGATGTTGGCGTCCGGCGCCGCGGCGGTGGAGACGAGCTGGGCCGCCTCGTTGATCTCGAACAGGCCGAGGTCGGAGCCGCCGGCGATCGAGAGCAGCACGCCGTGCGCGCCGTCGATGCTGGCCTCCAGCAGCGGGCTGGACACGGCCATCTCGGCCGCCGCGACCGAACGGTCGTCGCCGCGCGCGTGGCCGATGCCCATCAGGGCCGAGCCGGCACCGGACATGACCGACTTCACATCGGCGAAGTCGAGGTTGATCAGTCCGGGCGTGGTGATCAGGTCGGTGATGCCCTGGACACCGGAGAGCAGCACCTGGTCCGCCGCCTTGAAGGCGTCCAGCACGCTCACCTGCCGGTCGGAGATCGACAGCAGCCGGTCGTTCGGGATCACGATGAGGGTGTCGACCTCCTCGCGGAGGGTCTCGATGCCGGCGTCGGCCTGCATCGCCCTGCGCCGCCCCTCGAAGCTGAAGGGCCGGGTCACGACACCGATGGTCAGCGCGCCCAGGGTGCGGGCGATGTTGGCCACCACCGGGGCGCCTCCGGTGCCCGTGCCACCGCCCTCACCGGCCGTGACGAAAACCATGTCGGCGCCCTTGAGGACCTCTTCGATCTCCTCACGGTGGTCCTCGGCCGCCTTGCGCCCGACTTCGGGGTTGGCTCCCGCGCCGAGGCCGCGAGTGAGCTCGCGCCCGACGTCGAGCTTGACGTCGGCGTCACTCATCAGCAGCGCCTGGGCGTCGGTATTGATGGCGATGAACTCGACGCCCTTGAGTCCCTCCTCGATCATCCGGTTGACGGCGTTGACTCCGCCTCCGCCGATTCCTACAACCTTGATGACCGCGAGGTAGTTCTGCGGTGCTGCCACGACGAGGGGCCTTTCCGCTCGTTGACTTGCAATTTCATGCGGCACGGGGCCCGTGCCGTCGTTTCCAAAACCCTCACCCTCAAGTTGAGATTTAGCTTTATGTCAACCTGAGGAGTGATACGGACAGTAGGAGTTACGCTCCAGGCGGGTCAACTAACCGCGCCGCAAGCACGTCCAGCGTGTCGCGGGCCGTCCTTTTCCGGGAACGTCCGCCATCCGATGAGATCACTTAACCGTCACGACGTCAGGCGAACTGACGTCATAGGTGTCGGCCGGACGTCTGAGCAGCGTAACAAGGATCCGGGCCTTGTCCGCGGGACGGTCGCCGCCGCCCCACACGATCGCGCGGCCGTCCTTCAGCCGCAGCGAGACCGTCTCAGCCGACGGTGCGAGCACCTCCGCGACCCGGCGGGCCAGATTCTCCGGCAGCGCGGCGATGACCGTGAGCGCCGCCGCGGTCGCCGGGTCGCCCGGCCCCGGCCGGGCCACCCGCAGCACCGGCAGTGTCGGGGGCGCGACGTCCTTGACCTCGGTGACCATCCCGTGCCGGTCCATCAGCGCCGACCTGTCGCCGACCGGCACCACCGCCACCGGCCTGCGCTCCACGACCTTCACTCGCAGGGTCCCCGGCCAGGCGCGGCTGACCGTCACCGACTCGATCTGGGTGATCTGGCCGATCCGGTCCTCCACCTCGGCCAGGTCGACCGTGGCGAGGGGCTTGCCGCCGGCCACCTGCGCCGCCCGCCGGATCTCCTCGGTGGACAGGCCCGCGTTGCCCACCACCTGGATCTCCCGCACCCCGAGCACCGGGGAGAAGAACACCAGCCACGCGGCGATGCCCACCACTCCCGCGGTGAGCAGGGCCAGGAAGGCCGACCGCCACACGCCGTTCAATGCCACTCCCCCTCCGGCGACCCGCGCCCGCTGGCATGGGTCACCGCGCGGCCAGCTCCGCCACGATCCTGGGCCCCAGCTCGGTCACGTCGCCCGCGCCCATGGTCAGGACGATGTCCCCCGGCCTGGCCAGGCTCGCGACCAGGGCGGGCACGCCGTCCCGCTGGGGAGCGTAGGCCACCCGCTCCGCGGGCAGCGGCACCTTGCCCGCCACCAGCGCCCCCGACACGCCGGGCTCGGGATCCTCGCGGGCGCCGTAGACGTCCAGGACGATGGCCTCGTCGGCCAGCCCGAGCGCGATGCCGAACTCGTCGGCGAAGAACCTGGTGCGCGAGTACAGGTGCGGCTGGAAGACCGCGATGACCCTGCCGTCTCCCGAGAAGGACGCCACCACGTCCCGCGCCGCGCGCAGGTCGGCGGCCAGCTCGGTCGGGTGGTGGGCGTAGCTGTCGAAGACCGCCACCCCGCCCGCCTCGCCCTTGGCCTCGAAACGGCGCTTGGCGCCGGTGAAGGCCGCCAGACCATCACGGATCTCACCAAAGGAGACACCCAGCTCCCCCGCCACCGCGATGACCGCGGCCGCGTTGAGCGCGTTGTGACGGCCCGGGACCGCGAGCCTGACCTCCCCGTGCCCGTGGACTGTGAAGGTGATGCCCAGCCCTTCGGGAGAGATCCCGCCCACCCGCAGGTCGGCGTCCTCCGCCGCACCGTACGTGATCACCTTCAGGCCGCGGGCGCGGGCGATCGGGACCAGCGCGGCGGAGCCGGGATCGTCGGCGCAGACGACCATGGTGTCGGCCACCCGCTCCACGAACCGGGCGAAGCTATCGTGAACCGCACGCGGGTCACCGTAGTTGTCCAGATGGTCCGGCTCGACGTTGGTCACCACGGCGATGTCGGGGGCCAGCATGAGAAAGGAGCCGTCGCTCTCGTCGGCCTCGGCGACGAACACCCCGCCCGAGCCCTCGTCGGCGCCCAGCCCCGTCGTCACCAGCTGCCCGCCCACACAGTACGAGGGGTCGGCGCCGCACTTCTGCAGCGCCACGGTGAGCATCGAGGTCGTGGTGGTCTTGCCGTGGGTGCCGGCCAGCGCGACGCCGGTCCTGCCCGCCATGACGGAGGCCAGCGCGGCGGCCCTGGGGATGACCCGCAGGCCCTGGCGGAGCGCCTCGCCCAGCTCGGGGTTGGAGTCGCGGATCGCGGTGGAGACCACGACGGTGTCGACCTGCTTGATGTGCGAGGCGGCGTGGCCGATGTGAACCCTGGCCCCCAGCTCCCGCAGCTCGGTCGCCATGTCCGACCCTCGCGCGTCGCTGCCCGAGACCTGCACGCCCCGTTTAAGCAGGATGCGCGCGATTCCGGACATCCCAGAACCGCCGATCCCGATGAAGTGGACCCGTCCCAGGTCTCCGGCCGCAACCGGATCCACCAGCTTGACCAGGCTCATCGGCCGCTCACCCCTCCTCGTTCGCCGCGCGGACGCCCTCGTCCCGCCCTGCCCTCTCGCCGGAGGCGAGCGCGGGCAGCCCCGTGCTCACCGCGTCGGATCCGCTCCGCGCCCATTCAGCCTCTCCCTCGCACCGCGACCTGCAGCACCCTGTGCGCCAGCGTCACGTCGGCGTCCTTCCTGCCCATCTGAGACGCCGCCTCGGACATGGTGACCACACGTTCGGGGTCGGACAGGATGGGCAGCACGTTCTGAATGATCCACTCCGCTGACAGCTCGGCGTCGTCGATCATCAGGCCACCGCCGCCCTGCACGATCGGCGTGGCGTTGAGCCGCTGCTCGCCGTTGCCGTGCGGCAGCGGGATGTACGCGGCCGGCAGGCCCACCGCCGTCAGCTCGGCGCAGGTCATCGCGCCGCTGCGGCACAGGGCGAAGTCGGCGGCGGCGTAGGCCAGGTCCATCCGGTCGACATACTGCAGCACGACGTACTGCGGGTCGCCGGGCGGCGGTTCCTCCTCCAGCGTGTTCTTCGGGCCGATGACGTGCAGCACCTGCACTCCGGCCCGGCGCAGCACGGGGGCGGCGGCCAGGGCCGCCTGGTTGAGCGAGCGGGCCCCCTGGGAGCCGCCGGTGACCAGCAGCGTGGGCAGGTCGGCCTCCAGACCGAACCAGGACCTGGCCTTGTCGCCCATGGACAGCCGGTCGAGGTTGACGATCTCACGGCGCAGAGGGATGCCGATGTACTCGGCGTGGTTCAGCGGCGTGTCCGGGTGACCGGTGAACACGTGGTCGGTGAGGCGCGCGCCCAGCCGGTTGGCCAGGCCGGGGCGCGGGTTGGCCTCGTGGACCACGATCGGCACGCCGCGCCGCCGCGCCGCCAGGTAGGCGGGGGTCGCCACATAGCCGCCGAAGCCGACCAGGACGTCGGCCTGGACCCGGTCCATGATGGCGGCGGCCGCGTTGATGGCGCCCGCCAGACGGCCCGGCACGCTCAGCAGCTGGGGTGTCAGTGTCCGGGGCAGCGGCACCGCGGGCACCAGTTGCAGTTCATACCCCCTGGCCGGAACCAGCCTGGTCTCCAGACCTCGCTCGGTGCCGAGGCAGGTGATCCCGATGTTGGGGTCGAGTTGGCGCAGCGCGTCGGCCAGAGCCAGCGCCGGTTCGATATGACCGGCCGTCCCGCCGCCGGCGAGGACCACCCTCATGTCGGTCCTTTCGCTTATCGTCTTCCACGGCCCGGCCGTCGTTTCCTGGCCGGACCACCCAGGCCAAGCCAGCTTAGGCCCCGCGCCACCGGTCCGGGGCCATGGGCCGCGAGAGCCTCGCGGGCGCCGGGTTCGTGCTTGGCGAACGACAGGAGCATGCCGAGGGCGGCCAGGGTGGGCAACAGGGCCGACCCACCGTAGGAGACCAGCGGCAACGGGATACCGGTGATGGGCAGCACGCCGATGACGGCGCCGATGTTGACGATCGCCTGACCGGCGATCCAGGCGACCGCGGCGGCGGAGGCGAGCCGGACGAACGGGTCCTTGACCCGGGTGGCCACCCGCAGCCCCGCGTAACCCAGCAGCCCGAACAGGGCCACCACGACGAGCGTGCCCATCAGTCCGAGCTCCTCGCCGAGGATGGAGAAGATGAAGTCGCTCTCCGCGTGCGGGATCCAGCTCCACTTCTGCCTGCTGGACCCCAGGCCCAGCCCGAACCAGCCGCCGCTGCCCATCGCGATCTGCCCCTGCACGGCCTGGAAGCCGGCCCCCTGGGCGTTGCCCCACGGGTCGAGCCAACCCGCGATCCGTGCCGAGCGGTAGCCCTCGGTGCTGATCATGACGATGGTCGCGAGCACCGCCACCGCGAGGATCCCGCCGAACAGCCTCAGCGGCGCGCCCACCACCCAGAGCAGCGACAGGAAGATCATCATCAGCACCAGCGTGGTGCCGAGGTCGCGCCCCATCATGACCATGACGGCCAGGATCGCGGTGCCCGGCATCAGCGGGATGAACAGGCTGCGCCACTCGATCAGGCCGTTGCGCGCCCTGCGGGCCAGCAGGTCGGCCCCCCAGATCGTCAGCCCGAGCTTGGCGGGCTCGGACGGCTGCAGGTAGATGGGGCCGAGGTCGATCCAGCGCTGGGCACCGAGCTGGGAGGTGCCGACGAACAGCACCAGCACCAGCCCGAGGATCGACAGCGCCATCAGCGGGTAGCCGGCGAGTCTGAAGAACCGGGGCGGCAGCTGGGCGCAGATCCACATCAGCGGGAGGGCGATCCCGGCCGAGACCGACTGCTTGAAGAACCAGTAGAAGGGATCTCCCTTCTCCTGCAGCGCCTCGATGCTGGATGCCGACAGCACCATCATCAGGCCGAGGACGAGCAGCAGGGCGCTGCACCCCAGGATCAGGTAGTACGAGGTCAACGGCCGGTTGAGCAGCTCACGGAAGGCGAGCAGGTGCTCGCGGAAGCCGTCCTGACCCCGGGGGGCGCTCTCCTGCGCCGTCGCGCTCACGCCCGTCCCCCGTCGTGCCCTGCGGCGAGACGGTGCACGGCTCGGGCGAACGCCTCCCCTCGTGCGGGATAACCGGAGAACATGTCCCAGGAGGCGCCGGCCGGGGCCAGCAGCACGGTGTCTCCGGGGGCGGCGAGCCTGGCGGCTTCGGTGACGACACGGTCCATGACCCCAGTGTCTTGCCCGGTCACCTCCACCACCGGAACATTCCCGGCGTGTCGCGCCAGAGCCTCGCGAATTCGTTCGCGGTCGGCGCCCAGGAGGACCGCACCGCGCAGGCGGGGCGCGGCGCAACGTACCAGCTCGCCGACGTCCGCGCCCTTGAGCTGCCCGCCCGCCACCCAGACGATCGACGGGTAGGCGGCCAGCGAGGCAGCGGCGGCGTGCGGGTTGGTGGCCTTGGAGTCGTCCACGTAGTCGACCTCGGCGACCCTGGCCACGTGCGCGATCCGGTGGGGGTCGGGCACGAAGTCCAGCAGGCCCTCGCGCACCGCGGCGGCGCTCACCCCGTAGGCCCTGGCCAGCGCCGCGGCGGCGAGCGCGTTGGCCACGTTGTGCGGCGCGAACGGGCGGACGTCGTCGAACGAGGCGAGTTCCTCCGCGTTGGCCGCGGGATCGGCCACGAACGCCCGGTCCACCAGCAGGTTCTCGACCACGCCGAGCCGGCCCGGTGAGGGCACGCCGAGGGTGAAGCCCACGCTGCGTACCGCCGTGCCCTCGTACGGCGCGGCGAGACGGGTCGCCCACTCGTCATCGGCGTTGTACACGACGATCCCGGCCCTGGCGAAGATCTCCCCCTTGACCCGGGCGTACTCCTCCATGGAGCCGTGCCAGTCGAGGTGGTCCGGCGCCACGTTGAGCACCGCGGCCGCGTACGGGGCGATGCTGGGCGAGCGGTGCAGCTGGAAGCTGGACAGCTCCACCGCCAGCACGTCGCCGGCTCCGGCGACCGCCTCCACCACCGGGGTGCCGACATTGCCGACGGCGAGCGCCCGGTGCCCGGCGGCCAGGAGCATCGAGGTGAGCATCCGGACCACGGTGGTCTTGCCGTTGGTACCGGTCAGCGCCAGCCAGGGAGCGGCTCCGCCCGGGCGGAGCCGCCAGGCCAGCTCGACCTCGCCGATCACCTCGATCCCCGCCGCCGCGGCCGCGGCGAGCAGCGGGTGGTGCGGCGGCCAGCCCGTGGTGACGATCAGCGAGGTGCCCTCCGGGGGCTCCGCGGGCTCACCGAAGCGGACCTCGACACCGAGCTCGGCGAGCTCGCCCGCGAGCGCCCTGGCCCGCTCGCCGTCCCTGCCCTCCAGGACGACCACCTTCTCGCCCCTCGCGGCCATCGTGCGGGCCACGGCCGTGCCCGAGACCCCCAGCCCGGCGACGCAGATCACATGGCCTTTCCCACTCACAGCCTGGGCATCCATTCCACGTAGAAGATCCCCAGCCCGGCGGCCGCGCACAGGGCGGCGATCAGCCAGAAGCGGACCACGATGGTCGTCTCGGCCCAGCCCTTCAGCTCGAAGTGGTGCTGGAGCGGGGCCATCCTGAAGACCCGTTTACCGGTCATCTTGAAGGAGCCCACCTGGATGATCACCGACATGGTGATCAGCACGCACATCCCGGCGAGGATGATCAGCAGGAGCTGGGTCCTGGTGGTGATGGCCAACCCGGCGAGCACGCCGCCCAGGGCCAGCGAGCCGGTGTCACCCATGAAGATCTTCGCGGGTGGGGCGTTCCACCACAGGAAGCCGACCAGCGCGCCGAGCACCGCCGCGGCGACCACGGCCAGGTCCAGCGGGTCGCGGACCCAGTAGCAGTTGGGCCCGAGCTGGGTGGTGCAGCTGTTGCGCAGCTGCCAGTTGCCGATCAGCACGTACGAGGCCAGCACCACACCGGTGGCACCGCTGGCCAGGCCGTCGAGACCGTCGGTGAGGTTCACCGCGTTGGAGAAGCCCACGATCATGATCAGCACCCAGATGATGAACCCGATGAGCCCGATGGAGGGGCCGAAGTCCCTCAGGAACGACAGGCGAGTCTCGGCCGGGGTGATCAGGTAGGCGTTGGGGAAACGGGTCACCAGGACCGCGAAGACCGCGCCGACGATGAGCTGGCCCAGCGCCTTGGCACCGCTGCGCAGGCCCAGGCTGCGCTGCTTGTAGATCTTGATGAAGTCGTCCAGGAAGCCGACCGCGCCCAGGCCCGTCATCAGGAACAGCACCAGGACCGCGGAGACCGTGGGCGGCGTGAAGCTGTAGAGGTGGGCGCAGGCGAAGCCGACCAGCGCGGCGATCACGATCACGGTGCCGCCCATGGTGGGGGTGCCGCGCTTGTCGTGGTGGCCGGAGGGGCCCTCCTCCCTGATGCTCTGCCCGTAGCCGCGCCGGGAGAACAGCCGGATCGCCAGCGGCGTGCCCAGCATGGACAGCAGCAGGCTGATCGCCGCCGCGACGAGGATCTCCCTCATCGGCGCTCACCCCCGAGCAGCGCCGCGGCCACCCGCTCGAGGCCCGCGGCGCGCGGTCCCTTGACGAGCACGACGTCACCGGGGGCCAGCAGCGCCGACAGCTCCGCGCCCGCCTGTGCCGCGTCGGCGGCGTGCGAGACCCGGGTGGCGCCCTGGACGCCGGCCGCCGGGGCGTCACCGAAGGCGACGACGGGCGAGAGGCGGGCCGCCGAGCCGATGCCCGGCGGCTCTCCCACGCCCGGCGGGCCGCCCACGGCGCGCGAGGCCTCCGCGTGCGAGGTCGGTCCGGCATACGCGGCGGGGACGCCGGCCGCCGGTACACGGCCCGCGGCCTCCCGTACGGCGGCCTCCGCCCCGGCCAGGATCGGGTCGGCGTCGGGGCCGACGACGAACAGGCCGACGAGACCCGCGCCCCCGGCCAGCCGGCCCAGCTCCTCGTTGAGCGCGGGACCGTCCTCGCCCAGCTCGCGTAGGGAGGCGATGACCGCGAAGCGGCGGCGATCGCCCGCGAGCGCGTCCAGGGCGCCGAAGGCGGCGCGCATGGAGTCGGGGTTGGCGTTGTAGGCGTCGTTGATCACGGTCACCCCGTCCTCGCGGTCGGTGACCTCCATCCGCCAGCGGCTGCGGGGCTCGGCCTCCGACAGCTCCTCGGCGATGGTGGCGACCGGCAGGCCGAGCTCGTAGGCGGCCGCCGCGGCCGCCAGCGCGTTCTCCACCGCGTGCTCGCCGTACAGGCGGAGGCCGACCGGGGCGGCGCCGGACGGGGTGCGCAGCGTGAAGGAGGCGCGCCCCCGGTCGTCGACGGTCACGTTCTCGGCCCGCACGTCGGCGCCTGAGGCCCGGCCGTACCAGGTGACGCGGGCACCGGTGCGTCCGGCCATGGCGGCCACCAGCGGGTCGTCGATGTTGAGCACGGCCACGCCGTCGGCGGGCAGCGCCTCGACCAGTTCGCCCTTGGCCCTGGCGATCTCCTCCTTGCCCCCGAAGACGCCCAGGTGGGCGGTGCCGACGTTGAGGACCACGCCGATCCTCGGCGGGGCGATACGGGTCAGGTGGGTGATGTGCCCGACTTCGCGCGCACTGAGCTCGAGCACCAGGTAGCGGGTGTCCTCGTCGGCCTTCAGCACGGTCAGCGGGTGGCCGATCTCGTTGTTGAACGATTCGACGGGGGCGACCGTTGGACCGATCCTGGCGGTGAGCCTGGCCAGCAGGTCCTTGGTGGTGGTCTTGCCCGCCGAACCGGTGATGCCGATGACCGTGGTCGCCGGCAGTTCGGCGCAGACGGCGGTGGCCAGGCCGGTCATGGCCGTCACGGTGTCGCCGACGATGACGGCGGGGACGTCGACGGGCCGGGAGGCCAGCACGGCGACCGCCCCGGCCTCGATGGCCTGGGCGGCGAAGTCGTGCCCGTCGACCCGGTCACCCTTGATCGCGACGAACAGCGACCCCGGTTCGACGGCGCGGGAGTCGATGACGACCGGGCCGCGCACCACCGCGCGTGGGTCGGCCATGCCCGCGAGGGCCCCCGAGGTGATCTCGGCGATTCTGGCCAGCGGCAACGGGATCATGATGCGTCTTCCCTACTCTCCATACGTGCTTCGGCGCCCGGTGCGGTTCCGGCGCCTGACGATCGCGTCGGCCACGACCTGCCTGTCATCGAAAGGAAGCACCTGGTCGCCGATGTACTGGCCCTGCTCGTGACCCTTGCCGGCCACGACGACGACGTCACCGAAACCCGCCCGGCCAATGGCCAGGTCGATGGCCGCGGCACGATCAGGCTCAATGATCACATGTGCGCGTCCGTCCTGGGACACACCGAGAACTCCGTCCATCATCTCCGCGAGGATCCGCAGGGGATCCTCAGAGCGGGGGTTGTCGCTGGTGAGAATAGCCACATCTGCCAGCCTTGCGGCGGCTTCTCCCATCATTGGGCGTTTACCACGGTCACGGTCACCCCCGCAGCCAAGGACCACAATGAGCCTGCCCGCGGTGACCTCGCGCAGCGAGCACAGGACCGACTCGACCGCGCCGGGCTTGTGCGAGTAGTCGACGATGGCCTGGAAGTCCTCCCCGCCGGGAACCCGCTCCATCCGGCCCGGAACTCCTGCCAGCGTACCTATGCCCGCCACCGCGGTTCGCAGCGGCACACCGGCCTCCACCAGTGCGACGACGGCGCCCAGGGCGTTGGCCACGTTGAAGGGGCCGGGCAGGGCGATCGTCGCGGCCTCCTCGACACCGCCGGGGCCCACGATCTTGAAGCTGCTGCCCTCGGGTCCCAGCCGCACGTCCACGGCCCGCCAGTCGGCCTCCACGGCGCCCTCGGCGGAGAAGGTGGTCATCGGGATCTTCGCGGTGCCGAGGAGTTCCCGCCCGTGGGCGTCGTCGATGTTGACGACGCCCACCCTGCTCATCTCGGGGGTGAACAACCGGGCCTTCGTCGCGAAGTAGTCGTCGAGATCCCGGTGGAAGTCGAGGTGGTCCTGCGACAGGTTGGTGAACAGCGCCACGTCGTAGGACACCTCGTCGACCCGGCCCAGCGCCAGCGCGTGGCTGGAGACCTCCATGGCCGCGGCGGTGACGCCCTGCTCGCGCATCAGGGCGAACAGGCCCTGCAGGTCGCTGGCCTCCGGCGTGGTGAGCTTCGGCGCGAAACGCAGCTCACCGACGTGGATCTCCACGCCCCCGATCAGCCCCGGCCGGTGTCCTGCGGCCCGTAGTCCGGCCTCCAGCAGGAAAGTGGTGGTGGACTTGCCACTGGTGCCGGTGACGCCGATGACCATCACGTCCGCCGCGGGATTGCCGTACACCCAGGCGGAGACCTGTCCCAGCAGGCGGCGCGGGTTGGGCACGACGAGGACCGGCAGGCCGGTCGCGACCGCGGCCTGCCTGCCCGCCTCGTCGGTCAGGATCGCGGCGGCACCCGCGGCGAGGGCCTGCGCGGAGAAGTCGGCCCCGTGGGCCGTGGCCCCCGGCAGCGCGACGTAGAGATCTCCACGACACACCTGGCGTGAGTCGATGGTGATCCCGGACACCGCGGCCAGCGGCGCTCGTGACGTGCCCGAGGGCGCGCCGATGAGGCTCGCCAGCCCGGAGAGCGGACGGGGTGAACTGGTTGAGGGTCGCATGGACGACGGGGGATGCACGGCGAGAGCGTACCTTCACTCGTCACCTCCCTGCGCGTATCCGCACCGGGGAGGGCCGGGTTCCGGTCGGGGGAATCTTCCCGCTCTTCAACGCGAACGTCATCAGCTGCTTGAAGACCGGGGCGGCGATCTCCCCACCGTAGTGACCCTGCTGGGGATCCTGGAGCACCGCCAGGACGACCAGGCGGGGCTTGTCCACGGGAGCAAAACCAACGAACGTCGCGGTATATCCGCAGTAGCCCTGGCATCTGGTGTCATAGCGCATCGCGGTGCCCGTCTTGCCCGCCACCCGGTAGCCGTCGATCGCGGCGAGGTTGCCGGTGCCCTCCTCGCTCACGGCGGCCTCCAGCATGGCGGCGATCTCCCGCGCCGTACGCTCACTGACCACCCGGGTCCGCTCACCCGGCGCGGACGGCGTGAACGCGCCGTTCTCGCCGGTCGTACCGGCCACGATCTGCGGGGTGACGCGCACCCCGCCGTTGGCGATGGTCTGGTAGACGCTCGCCGTCTGGATCGCGGTCACCGAGATGCCCTGGCCGTAGGCGATCGTGCAGCGCTGGCTGCCCGACCAGTCCTTCCAGTCGGGCAGGAGCCCAGCCTCCTCCCCCGGCAGCCCGGTGCCGGGTTTCGCGCCGAAACCGAAGCGCTGGAGCATCGAGTGGAGCTTCTCGTCGCCGATCTTCTGGGTGGCCAGGATCGTGCCCACGTTGCTGGAGGTCGCCACGACGCCCGAGAAGGTCAGGCGCTCGGTGGCGTGCGGGTGGGAGTCCTTCAGCACCCGGTCGGCACACCTGATCTGGTCGGGGACGGTGAACAGGGTGTCCGGCCGCACGGCCCCCGACTCCAGCGCCGCCGCGGCGGTGATGACCTTGTTGGTGCTGCCCGGTTCGAACACGTCCGTGACCGACCGGTTGACCCGGTCCTCCACCGGGGAGTCCTTCCAGTTCCTCAGGTCGAGCTCCGGTGCGTTCGCCATGGCGATCACCTGACCGGTCGGCACGTCCAGCACGATGGCGCTGCCGGTGCGCGACCCGGTGGCCTTGACCTGCTCGCTGATCGCCTTCTGCGCGGCCCACTGGACGTCGCGGTTGATGGTCAGCCGCACGTCCCTGCCCTCGACCGGCGCCCGCAGGGTGCTGCGGGTCATCGGGATGCGCTGCCCCTTGGCGCCCGTCTCGATGATCTGCTCGCCGTCCCGGCCCGCGAGCAGCTTGTCGTAGGTGCTCTCCAGCCCGGCCAGTCCCGTGCCGTCGGTGCCGACGAAACCCAGCAGGCTGCCCGCCAGGTCGCCGCCCGGGTAGTCACGCCGGTAGCGGTGCTTGCTGCCGACGCCCTTGAACTCGTACGCCATGATCCGCTGGGCGAGCGCGGGATCGACGGCGGCGGCGATCTGCTCGTAGTGGCTGGTGCCGTCGGCCAGCTTGGCGGCGATCGGATCCTTGGCCTCGTTCAACTCCTTGGCCAGGACCGTGGCCACCCGGTCGCGCTGCGCGGCGACCACCTGCGAGGGGTCCACGAAGATCTCGCGCGCCTCCAGGGTCAGCGCGAGCTCGTGTCCGTTGACGTCGGTGATCGAGCCCCTTCTCGCGGGCAGCTTCTCACCCTGTACGCGCTGCTTGGCCGCCTCGGCGGTGTAGACCTTCGAGTCGAGGCCCTGAAGCTGGATGAGCCGCCCCGCGAAGATGGACAGCACGAAGGTCATCGCCATCAGGCCGATGCCGATCCGCCTGCGGGGGTTGCCCAGGCGCAGCACCGCGGACGGGCGCGCCGGAGGCCGCGGTGGCCTGCCGCCGCCGCGTCCCATCGCGCGCGTGTACTCCTGCTCCTGGGGCCGCTCGTCCCCGCGCCTCGGCACGGGCCTCGCCCGGCCCGGCGGGCCCGGTGACTCCTGGGGCCGTGCGGACCGCACCGGTCCACGCGCGGTCTCGGAACCGGTGGGCCTGCGCGGCGCCTCTCTCCTCCATCGGCGGACACGTCTCCGTCACCGGCGGTCTCGCCAAGGGCGGGCTGCGCTACGCCTCCGACATCGG
>NZ_JBEXUE010000113.1:0-24478 GCF_040614275.1 Streptosporangium sp. NPDC006013 | reverse complement strand
TCCCCCGCCGTGATCCTCTCGCCACTCCGCTTCCGGCCGTATCGGTCCCGGAGGAGGTCTCGGTGGGGCCGGTGGAGGTCGGCACGTGCGAGGACGGCAAGCCCTGGCTTCTAAAGGTTCACGGCACTCATGTCCTGGTCGCCGGGGCCACCGGGGCGGGCAAGGGCTCGGTCATCTGGTCGACGATCCGCGGCCTGTTACCCGCCACTCGGGCGGGCCTGGCGCAGGTGTGGGCGCTGGATCCCAAGCGGATGGAACTGTCCTACGGGCGCGAGATCTTCGGAGAGCGGTATGCCGCCGATCCGGCTGCGTGTGCGGATCTGCTGGAAGAGGCCGTGCGGATCATGCAGGAGCGGGCCGACCGCTACGCCGGACTCCAGCGCTCCCACACCCCCACCGTCGATGACCCGTTCGTCCTGGTGGTGGTCGACGAGGTGGCGTTCCTGACCGCCTACCAGTCCGACAAGGGGCTGAAGCTCCGTATCTCCGCTGCCCTGGCGACGCTCACGACACAGGGCCGTGCGGTCGGGTTCGGTGTCCTGGCTGCTCTCCAGGACCCGCGCAAAGAGGTCATGAACATCCGCAACCTGTTCCCCGACAAGATCGCACTCCGGCTCGACGAATCAGAGCAGGTGGACATGGTCCTCGGCGACGGCGCACGGGACCGCGGGGCACTCGCCGATCACATCTCCCCGATCCCTGAGCAGGGCGCCGGTATCGGCTACGTCCGGTTGGAGACCTCGCCCGATCCGATCCGGGTCCGCGCCGCCTACGTCTCCGACAGTGACATCCGCGCGATGGCGCTGGGGGTGACCGCGTGAGGGTCTGCTTCTACGGCACCGATGAGGAGATCACCCGCATCTGCGAGCGGCCCATCCTGGCCGTCCTGGGAACTCGCCACGCTCAGCCCGTCCTGGCCTTCGAACTGTCCAACATCCGCGTCACCACCGACCCCTACCAGACCACGTTCCGGCTGTCGGCCGACCTGTCCGAAGTGGAGAGGAGCGGCCGTGACTGAGCTGGCCCGCATCCTCGACGGCCTGCGCTGCTCGGCCTGCGGCGCGGTCAACACGCTGTGGCTGGACCTGCTCCGCGGCCTGGTCGAGTGCCGCGAGTGCGGACAGGGCGCACTCCTCGATCCTGATGGGGAGGACCTGTGAGCAATCCCAACGATCGCGGCCTGTCGCGGGCCGAACGTCAGAGAATGCCGCTCGCGCTGGATGTCGCGGTGGAGATCGCCAAGCACAACGGGGTGTGCATCCGGCCGGTGGTCTTGCGACGGTTGGACACCCACACCGGGCTCACCGAGGACGTCAACGTGCCCTGCGGGGCCACCATGGACGCCAAGTGCTCGTCGTGCGCTCGGCGTAACCGCTACCTGCGGATGGCCCAGTGCCGGGAGGGCTGGCATCTGGACGCCGAACCCTCGATCACCCCGGATGAGCCGAACGAGGAACAGCTTTGGCTGGTGGAGTTCCGCGCCGACATGCAGGCCCAGCGCGATGCCGCAGAGAAGGCCGGCGACGACACCACCGACCTGGATGCGATCCTCACCGGGCTGGATGCCGAGATCACCGCGGCCGGGATGCGGGGCACCCTGCTCGGCCGTACCACCGCCAAGCGCAACCGCTCGACCAGGCGACGCCAGGACGCCCCCGACCTGCCCAGGAAGGTCCGGCAGAACACCACCCTGGGACGGACGTTCACCAGCTCCGACGGGATGGTCTACCGGCCGTCGCTGTTCGTCACGCTCACGCTTCCCTCCTACGGCAAGGTACGCAACGGCGTGCCCGTCGATCCGGACGGCTACGACTACCGGCGGGCGGTCCGGGACGCGCTGCACTTCTCCAAGCTCGTCGACCGCTTCGTGCAGAACCTGCGCCGCGTCGCGGGCTATGACCTGCAGTACTTCTCCTCCGTCGAACCACAGAAGCGACTCGCGCCGCACCTGCACATGGCCATCCGGGGCACCATGCCACGCGCCGAGGTCAAGGCGATCGCAGCGGCCACCTACCACCAGGTGTGGTGGCCCCCCATCGACGAGGTGCGCTTCAACGGTGACCATCTACCGGTGTGGGCCGAACGTCCCGCGTGGGAAGACGGCACCCCCTACCCGGACGGCCAGGACGGCGACTACCTCGATCCGGTCACCGGGGAAGTGCTGCCCACCTGGCGCGAAGCACTCGACCGGCTCGACGCCGACGAGGAGGCCGAACCGCTGCACGTGGTCCGCTTCGGCGCCCAGGTCGATGTTCAGGGCATCCTCGGCGGCACCCCGGATGCCGACCAGTGCATCCGCTACCTGAGCAAGTACCTGACCAAGAGCCTCGGCGACACCCTCGATGCCGACAACCCGGCCCAACGCGACCACGCGGCCCGCATGGTGGAAGCACTCCGCTACGAACCCTGCTCCCCGGCCTGCCCGAACTGGCTGCGCTACGGCGTCCAGCCCAAGAATCCCAAGGCGGGCATGGCACCGGGCCGATGCCGAAGCAAGGCACACAAGCCCGAACACCTCGGCTACGCGGGCCGTCGCGTCCTGGTCTCGCGCAAGTGGTCGAACAAGACCCTGTCCGAGCACAAGCGCGACCGCCGCACCTGGGTCATGGAAGCCCTCGGCCTGGCCGACGAGGTCCCCGACCCGCACCGCTACGTCTGGAAGCCCGTCCCGGCCGGTGATGGCGACATCCCCTCCCTGGCCCTGCGGCTGCTGCGCATGGTCGCCGAACGCCAGCGCTGGCGAGCAACCCTGCTCGCACTCCAAGACAAGGCGACCGGACAAGATCTTTCGGCAATCAGGGAGGCGGCGTGAAGAAGAAGGACGACGACAAGCTCATGACCGTCCCGGAGATTCTCGACAAGCTCGGCGGGATCTCCGTCCGGACCCTCTACCGCTGGCGCGAGATCGGCAAGTTCCCCCGTGGCCTGCGACTCCCCAACGACGAGATCCGCCTCCACCGAAGCGAGTTCGAGGCGTGGCTGGAAACCCTCCGGGAGGCGGCGTGAACACCTCGTACGACGTCAAGTTCTTCGAGATCAGTCGGAACAAGTCCAGCAAGACACCTTCGTACGTGGTGCGTTGGGCGGTCGCCCGGAAGCGATCCTCGAAGACCTATCGCACCAAGGCACTCGCCGAGAGCTTCCTGTCGGACCTGCGGCAGGCGGCCAAGCGGGGCGAGGCGTTCGACATCGAGAGCGGCCTCCCTCTCTCAATGATCAAGGCTAAGGACGCTCGGACCGTCCTTGAGTTCGTCACGGCCTTCATCGAGATGAAGTGGCCCCACGCAGCGGCCAAGAGCCGGGACAGCATGTCAGACGCACTCGCCACGGTCCTCCCCTCGCTGACCAAGGACCGGCCCGGCCGCCCCGATGTCGAGATCATGCGGACGGTTCTCCGGAAGCACCTCCTCCTCCCGGAGAGCAAGAGAGCAGAGATTTCCCCGGAGATGGCACAGGCGGCCCGCTGGCTTCAGTCCGCGTCACTCGACCTGACCGCCCTGAACGACGCCAAGACGGTACGGCTGGCACTCGACGCGCTCGCCCTCCGCCTCGACGGCAAAGCGGCGGCTCCGAACACGATCGCCCGTAAGCGGGCCGTCTTCCATGCCGTGCTGGAGTACGCGGTGGAGCTGGAGGAGTTGGACGCCAACCCGCTGCACAAGGTCACGTGGAAGCCGCCCAAGGTCACCGAGACCATTGATCCCCGTGTGGCGGTCAATCCCCGGCAGGCTCAAGAGCTGCTCACGATGGTGACCTACGTGGGCGGGCGTGGTCGTGGCCGGCGGCTCATGGCGCTGTTCGCCTGCATGTACTACGCGGCACTGCGCCCGGCTGAGGCGGTCGGCCTACGACTCCAGGACTGCCACCTTCCGCCCAAGGGCTGGGGGCGGCTGACGGTCGACATCTCCCGGCCAGAGGTCAACACGCACTGGACGGACAGCGGGGACGCCCACGAGGAACGGGGGCTCAAGCACCGGGGCCGTGCCGACGTGCGTCCGGTGCCGATCCCGCCTGAGCTGGTCGCGATTCTTCGTCGGCACATCGAGGAGTACGGAACCGGCACGGACGGGCGGATCTTCCGTAGCGAGCGGGGCGGCGTGATCGCGTCGACGGCCTACACCGAGGTGTGGCAGGAGGCTCGGAAGCTGGCCTTCACCCCGGCTCAGGTGGCCTCTCCCCTGGCTCGCAGACCGTACGACCTAAGGCACGCGGCGGTCTCGCTCTGGCTCAACGTGGGTGTCTCGGCTCCCGACGTGGCGGAGCGGGCCGGGCACAGCGTGGACGTCCTGTTGCGGGTCTACGCCAAGTGCCTCGACGGGCAGAAGGACTTGGCGAACAAGCGGATCGAGGACGCGCTGGTCGCGTGACATGCCAACCGTACGGACAGGACCCCGGAAGCGCTCCGGGGTCCTTCGGCGTTCCGGGGGCCGATTCCCGTCTCAGGAGCGGCCGGAAAGTCCTGCGCGACCTGGGAAAACGCGGCCAAGATCATTGCACGCATATTGGTGGAGTGGTGACATGCGGCTGCTTCCGGCTGCCTGCGGCTGCGTGTCCCGGAAACGCAAAAGAGGCCCCGGAGGGCCTCTGAGCTGCCAGTTTGGCTGGTGGCAGGTGCAGGACTTGAACCTGCGTAGGCTGAGCCGACGGTTTTACAGACCGCTCCCTTTGACCACTCGGGCAACCTGCCGTGTCCTCCGCGTACCGCGGCGACAGGAAAAGAATAGCGGACTTCCAGTGGGGACGTGACATCCGCGGAGGGCACCCGCCGATAGATGGGCACACTGGGACTTTTGGGGCGGGTGTTGTCGCTCGTGCCGGTCTTGAGCGGGGCGGACGAGGCAGGAGGGACGTCGCGATACGGGCGTGATACGGGGTTCGGCGGCGGGTATCGGGCGGGTGAGGCGGGTGGGCCGGGGGTGACCTGAGGGAGAGCCGGCCGTGGAGTGGAACGGCGGAGCGGGGTAACGGAGTGGGACGACACGCTGTGGGCGAGGCGGGACACACTGCCGCCCCAGCATTGACAGGAGATGCTGGATAGGCTGATCCGTTACGTACGCGTCTACCGAACCTGCTCGCGGACGCCGCCGCGGTTCGCGGACCGCGATATTCGTGAGCCGGGCAGCGGGTGATAGTTCCAGCAGTTCAAAGGGGATTGGGCTTTGGCGGATTCATCGTTCGACATCGTTAGCAAGATCGATCATCAGGAGGCCGACAACGCGCTGAACCAGACGCTCAAGGAGGTCGGACACCGGTTCGACTTCAAGGGTACCGGCGCGACGATCGCCTGGTCGGGTGGTCAGAAGGCCGTCGAGATCAGGGCCAACAGCGAGGAGCGCGCCAACGCGGTCCTCGACGTGTTCAAGGACAAGCTGATCAAGCGTGGCCTGTCGCTCAAGATTCTTGACGCGGACGAGCCCAAGCTGTCCGGCAAGGAATACCGCCTTCTGATCACCCTCAAGGAGGGCATCGACCAGGAGCAGGCCAAGAAGATCTCGAAGATCATCCGGGATGAGGGGCCCAAGGGGGTCAAGGCCCAGATCCAGGGTGATGAGCTGCGGGTGAGTTCCAAGAAGAGGGACGAACTGCAGGAGGTCATCGCCCTTCTCAAGGGCAAGGACCTGGAGGTCGCCCTCCAGTTCACCAACTACCGGTAGACCGAGGGCCGGGCGGAGCCGTGACTCGCACGGTTGCCGCCCTCCACTCTCGGATGCACGCTGCCGAGAGTGGAGTCGACGACAGGCGCTTCGGGCCACTCTCCTCCGGACGTGTTCAAAGCGATCATGAGGCTTGAGTGGCCCAGAGCCACCCGGTATCGGATGGTCCACCGCGACCAGACGGCTTCCTGCTTCCGAAAACGCACCGCCATGCTCAGCGGGTGATGGACGCACGCGCCCTTCAGGCCGAGGCGAGGTGACGGCCCAGTCGTCTGATGGTCTCCGCGGCGAGCAGGGCGTGGCCCCGCATCGAGGCATGGATCATGTCTGAGCTGTACGTCGAGATGTCGGCGCAGGCGGGGTGGCTCCACATGTCGACGACCAGCGCGCCGTGCCTGGCGGAGACCGCGCTCACCCGCTCGTTCAACCTCAGCAGTTTAGGACTGAGCGCCTCAAGCTGAGGGATGGCCGAGGCGATGTTCATCAGGCGGTACGTGATCACTGTCGCACCGGCCGCCCGTAATCCGCCGATGATGGCGTCCAGCTCGCCCTCGACCGCGTCCATGTCGACCACCGGGCGGAACAGGTCGTTGCCCCCGCAGATCACGGCCGCGAGGTCGGGCCCGAACTCCAGCGCCCGGCTGAGCTGCTGTTCCCGCACCTCGGCGGCGACCAGGCCGCGCAGGCCGAGGTTCACATAGGCCAGGTCGGGCCGGCACCGGGTCAGCGCCTCCTGGGTCCGGTCCGCCCAGGGCAGGGTGCGGTAGCCGGGGACAGGCTCGCCCAGCCCTTCGGCGAGGCTATCGCCGAGCACCGCGAACCGCTTCCACGGGGCGGCGGCGAGAAGCCTGTCGGCCTCCTTCGCCGGGAGGTGGAAGTCATCGGTTGAGACGTCTTCGGTCACGTTCACTGCCTTTCTGGGCATCGGTCCGGCCCAGCTGGGGGCCGATCCGCCTGTCGACAGCATAAGAACGAACGATCGTGCTATCAACACCCATCAAGCTGGAAATTATCTGGTTGATTTAACAGAACGTTCGTGCTTAAAGTTTGACTCGCGAAGGACATGACCGACAGCTGTTCCGGCGCTGCTCGGCCGGACCACGGCGGGCCGGTCGCGCCGGGGAGCACGGCTCGGGCAGCCCGCCGCGTATGGTCTCCGCACCGGCTGTCGCCGATCGATGGCGAGCCGCTGTGCCGACGGGACTCCAGTGGACGGGGACGGTTGAGATGACACAGGACGGGCGTGTGGTGCGCGGGGACCAGACCCGGCAGCGAATCCTGGACCGTGCGATGGCCATCGCGTCCCAGGACGGGCTCGAAGGGCTGTCGATCGGGCGCCTCGCCACCGACCTCGGGGTGAGTAAGAGCGGGCTGTTCGCACATTTCGGTTCGAAGGAGGAGTTGCAGATCGCGGTCGTACGGGCCGCCGAGGAGGTCTTCACCCGCGAGGTGGTCAAGCCGGCGCTGCGGACCGCGCCCGGCCTGCCACGCCTGGTCGAGCTGTGCAGGGGCTGGCTCGACTACTCAGAACGGCGGGTCTTCCCCGGCGGTTGCTTCTTCTACGCGGCGGGTGCGGAGTTCGACTCACGGCCTGGCCGGATCCGCGATCTGCTGGCCCAGGCACGCCGCGACTGGCTGAGCCTGTACGAGCAGACCATCCGGGACGCCCAGCAACTCGGCCAGCTCGACGCGGATGTCGAACCGGCCCAGCTGGCGTTCGAGTTCGACGCGCTCGCCACCGCGGCGAACTCGGCCGCGCTGCTGCTCGACGACGCCTTGGCGTACCGGCGCTCGCGCGCCGGGATCCGTGCCCGGCTGCGCGCCCTGGCCACCCGGCCGGAAGAGGTTCCCTGACAGCTCCACAGCGAGGCCCGGTCCGGGCCCTTCATCTGAATCGCCGCCCCATGCCGGTGGCCGAGAACCGGCCCCGGACCTTTCGCCGGCTCTTGACGCAACTTTTCCCGCCGGGGCCCCATCTATCAGGGGGACGGAAGGAAAAACCGATGAGACCCTCACACGGATTCGCCGTACTCGCAGTCGCCGCCGTAGCGGCCACCGGCATGATCGCCACTCCGGCAGCGGCGAGGACGGACAACCCGGCCAGGTACGCCTGGCTCAAGAGCTGCCCCAAGGGAGACGGCAGCGTCCCCTGCGGTTCGTGGATGCTGACCCTGCGCAGCGGGAAGACCGTCACGCTGCCCGACGCGCAGGTCCACCCCAGGTCCGCAGGCGGCAAGGTGGACAGGACCGCCAGCAACTCGATCTCCATCAGCGACGACGGCCGCTTCGTGAACTACTTCAAGGGCGGCGAACTCGTCGTCCGTGAAGTGAGCAGTGGAAAGGTCCGCCCGCTGCCGGGTGGTACCGCGGGCCTGCCCAAGGGGATCGGCCAGAGCGACGTGGACACGACGCTCTCTCCTGACGGCTCGGCCATCGCGGTCGACTACTATGACGCCGCGAACAGGCTGCCGACCCTGGTCATCAACCTGAAGACCGGCGAGACGGCCAAGCTGCCGCCGAAGAACAGCCTGATGGGTTTCAGCCCCAGCGGGAAGTACCTGCTCACCTCCCGATTCACCGATGACAACACCACCGAGTTCGTGGTCTTCGACGCCGAAGGCAACAAGACGGCGAGCCAGATCATCCCGCAGATCGTGTCCAACAACGCGCCTGTCGCACTGGCCGACGACGGGAACACCGTGGCCCTGGTCATCTCCAGCGAATCGAGCAGGCCCCGCCTGCGTACCTATGACCTGTCCTCTGACACCGTCTCCGAGGCGATCGGAATCGGCATGCCCAAGGGCGAGGCCGCGCAGCGTCTCGCCTGGGACACGGCCGGCTCGCTCACCCTCTGGACCAGCCGCAGCGACCAGGAGGGCGAGCTGGGCTCCGCCGTGAAGCGAACGCTGAACGCCGAGACCGGGAGCACTCGCAAGCTGGACTCCTTCAGACTCAGGAAGAACGCGTGGGTCTGGTGGCTGCCCGGCGAGTGACCGTGAATTATCTTCGCTTTTATGGGGAAAATTCATGACAAGATCAATGACCGGTTGCGCGAGTTCATCAAAGCGCAGCCGGTCTATTTCGTGGCGACGGCTCCCGAGCAGGGCGGTCACGTCAACATGTCCCCCAAGGGATACGCCGACACCTTCGCCGTTCTCGACGACACCACCATCGCCTACCTGGACCTGGACGGCAGCGGGGTGGAGACCATCTCCCACCTCCGCCAGAACGGCCGGATCACGGTCATGTTCTGCGCCTTCTCCGGCCCTCCCAACATTCTTCGCCTGTACGGCACCGGCCGGGTCGTCGTACCGGAGAGCCCTGACTTCGCCACACTGATCAAGAGCTTCGGCCCGCACCCGGGTGTGCGGTCGATCATCGTCGTCGACTGCGACCGCATCGCCGACTCCTGCGGCTTCTCCGTGCCGTTCATGTCCTTCGACAGTGACCGGACGCTGCTGGACGAGTGGGCGGGCCGCAAGGATGTCCAGGAGCGGCGTGCCTACCGGGCGAAGAAGAACCGCGAGAGCATCGACGGCATCCCCGGTCTCTCCTCCGAGGAGACCGACCCGGTCACCCAGCACTCCTGAGACCACCGCCTCACCCGGACCGGTCCCCGAGGGCCGGCCTGTCCGACCGGGCTTTCTCCGAGGTCGGATGACACCCACGATGCCAAGCGACACGAGGGTGTCAGTGTGCGGGTGGGCCTGTGCGTGGTGTCAGGAGGGGCCTTCGGGGAGGATCGGACCGGATTTCGGCGGAAGCCGTAGATGAGGCGTACGGGTGGTGGCGCGATCAGGACTGGCTGACCGGTGACCCACTGCGCCGCCTCCGCCGCCGGGCGCGCGCACCGGACCGGACCCGGGCGCTGCCTCGGGCCGAAACGGAGGCGTTGCCGACCCGCCCGGACCTGGCCCTGCGCGAGCGCGCACAGCGGATCGACGCAGCGCCGGCCGGGCTCGGTGGCCGGGAGACGCAGGTCACATTCGGCTATGTCACAGGGGGTCGGGCTACCCCGTCTCAGGGGGTGTAGCCATCAACGACCACAGAGGAGCACACCATGGACGCGCGACTCGACTACTTCGCCGACCCGACCGCCGGCAAGGTCCTCAAGTACTTCATGTCGGCGGGAAAGGCGCTCAAGGACTCGCCACTGCCGACCGCCACGCAGGAACTGGTGGCGCTTCGGGTAAGTCAGATCAACGGCTGCGCCGTCTGCATCGACATGCACACCAAAGAGGCCGCCGCTGCCGGCGAGACCTCGGTGCGGCTGAACCTGGTCGCCGCGTGGCGGGAGGCCACGGTCTTCACCGAGGCCGAGCGTGCCGCGCTGGAGCTGGCGGAGGAGGGGACCCGGGTCGCGGATGCGGCCGGTGGGGTCAGCGACGAGGTGTGGGCGTACGCCGCCAAGCACTACGACGAGGGGCAGCTCGCCGCCCTGGTGCTCCTGGTCTCCTTCATGAACACGGCGAACCGGCTGAACATCATCACCCGACAGCCGGCCGGCGACTACGTGCCCGGGCAGTTCCACTGAACGGCATCGGCAACCGGCTCGGGGTCCGACTGCGGGCCCCGGGCCGGTTGCCGACGGCTTGGGTGATCACCAGAAGATGCCTGCGCCGGCGAGTACGGCCAGGTGAGAGGGGTTCAAGGGGAGGGGGTTCGGCGTGAGCAAGGTCGAGGAGTTCGAGGAGCTGCGGCCGCTGCTGTTTTCGATCGCCTATCGGATTCTGGGCAGTGTGGGTGAGGCCGAGGACGCGGTGCAGGAGACATGGCTGCGCTATGACGGCTTGGCGACCCGGCCCACGTCGACCAAGGCTCTTCTGTCGGCCGCGGTGACGCGGATCTCGATCGATGTGCTGCGCTCCGCGCGAGTGCGGCGGGAGGCGTACGTGGGCCCGTGGTTTCCCGAGCCGCTGCTGAGCGATCCGTATCAGGATCCGGCGCGGTCGGTGGAGCTGGCCGACTCGGTGTCGATGGCGGCGTTGCTGCTGCTGGAGCGGCTCAGCCCGCTGGAGCGGGCGGTGTTCGTGCTGCGGGAGGTGTTCGGCTTCGGGTTTGACGAGGTCGCCGCGGCGGTGGGGCGGTCGGAGGCGGCATGCCGGCAGCTGCTGGTGCGGGCGCGGCGGCATATGGAGGCCGGGCGGCCGCGCTTCGAAGCGGTCCGCAAAGAGCGGGAGGAACTGGCGTCGCGGTTCTTCGACGCCCTCCGCGAAGGCGACGTCGCCGGCCTGCGGGAACTGCTCGCCGCCGACGTATCGATGGTCGGTGACGGCGGCGGCAAGGCCCCGCAGCTGGCCAGGGCCGTCATCGGCGCCGAGAACGTGGCCCGGCTGCTTGCCGCCCTCTTTCCCTGGTTGACCCGGATCGACGTGACGTTCGAGCCGCACGAGGTCAACGGCCAGCCGGGCGCGATCTTCCGCGACCGGGACGGCAAGGTGCTCCACATCCTGGCGCTCGATGTACTCGACGGGCAGATCCAGACGATCCGCTCGGTGATCAATCCCGACAAGCTCGGGCACGTGGGCCCGGTAGCGGACGCCTGGGCAATCGACCGTGAAGTAAGGCAGGCACGCCGCCGCACGAAATGACCTCAACACTGGCAGGGCTTTTCGCCATCCCGGGGATGAGGCAAGGACCGGCCGGAGTGCACGCTGCCGCACCGCCGCTGACATCGAGGGTCCGGTGGGAACGGAACGGTGTCACATTCGCTGACATGATCATCGTGAGTCAGTGTGTTACCAGGCACAACGAGCGTGTTTCCAAAAGCCGGTGTTCGCCCGTACCCTGCTGCGCGCGTCGGCGGTATCGGCTGTCAGCGGTTGTGGTCGGCCCTGCGCCACCCTGCTGCGGTGGCGAGCACGCCCGCTGACACTCCCATGTCGCTTGGCACATGACGGCACCGCCGGTCGGCCTTGACCGAGGCGTACAGTAGCCCGTACGTAACGGACGCCCCCCGAATGTCCGGAAGACTCGGGGGGGCCTCAGTGGGATTGTTCCGCCGCTTGAGTGTTTGCGTCGTCGTGGTCGTCGTGGTCATGGGGGCGAGCGTCCCCGCCCAGGCCGGGGTTGCGAGGTCTCCGGTCCGGTACGCGGGGCTCGACGGATGCGTCTGTGCTCCGTGGAAGCTCTGGGTACGCGGCGGCAGGGTGGTCAGCCTCACCGACGCCCGGGTGTTCTCCAGGGGCAGGCAACGGGCTCCGCTGGCCCTGTCGCCCAACGGGAGGTATGTCACTTATTTCCAGCTCGGCGACGGGGCGCTGGTGGTACGGAAGATGACGACCGGCGAGATACGCACGGTGCCCGGCGTGAAGTGGTCGAGCGCCATGCGCGCGGCGCGGATCGAACTCTCTCCCGGCGGGCGGTACGTGGTGCTGGGCATCCGGTGGGGGCACCGGATCCTGGACACGTACAGCGGTAAGAGTGTCCCGGTGCCGCCGGGGCTGCGGCCTTGGAGCTTCAGCCCCGACGCGAGGTTCGTGCTGGTGGTGGATGACTCGTTCCAGGCGGGGATCTACTCGATGTCGCCCTTCGCCGAGTGGGGACGCGTCCCGGTGGGAGGCGCGCTCGGTCCTGACGGGGAGACCGTGGCCCATTTCACGGCGCGTGACGCGGGGATCGGCCTGTGGAACGTGTCCGCGGGCAGCGCGCTGAGGCGCGGCCCCATCCCCGTGCCCCGCGGCAGGACCCCTACCAGGCTGCGTTGGAACGGCAAGGGCCACCTCGACCTGCAGACGGTCACCTCGCGCAGGTTGAGGAGAGGGGGAGGCACTCGCTACGCCTGGTATCGGGTCGACCCGGAGTCAGGCCGGACGGAGCGGATCGGCGGCTTCATCGTGCCCGGATCCGTCCACAACCCGATCATCACCGGTCTGACGCCCTGACCCGCCTCATCCGGCAGGGTCAGCGGCGGCAAGCGGTCAGCGGCGGTACCCGGCCATGCGCTCCAGGCGGGCGACGCGCTCGGCAGTGGGCGGGTGGGTGGAGAACATCCGGCCGAGCCCCGCACCGCGGAAGGGGTTGGCGATCATCAGGTGGGAGGCGGAGGCGATCCGCCCGTTCTCCGGGAGGGGCAGATGGCGGGTGCCCATCTCGATCTTTCTCAGTGCCGAGGCGAGTGCCAGCGGATCGCCGGTCAGCCGAGCCCCTGACTCATCCGCCTGGTATTCGCGGGAGCGGGAGATGGCCATCTGGATCATCCCGGCCGCGACCGGGCCCAGCACGATCATGAGGAGTGCGCCGATGAATCCGGGCCCCTCGTCGTCCTCTCCGCCACCGAAGAACAACCCGACGTAGCCGAGATAGGTGATCATGGTGGCGAGCGCTCCGGCCACCGAGGAGATCAGGATGTCGCGGTTGTAGACGTGGGAGAGCTCGTGCCCGATGACACCGCGCAGCTCGCGCTCGTCGAGTATCTGAGTGATCCCGTAGGTGACGCAGACGGCGGCGTTACGAGGGTTGCGCCCCGTCGCGAAGGCGTTGGGCTGCATGGTCGGCGAGACGTAGAGCCGGGGCATGGGCTGGCGGGCCTGTGTGGAGAGCTCACGCACGATCCGGTAGAGCAGCGGCTGCTCGACCTCACTCACCGGCCGGGCGCGCATGGCCGACAGCGCGATGCGGTCGGAGAAGAAATAGGCGGCACCGTTGGTCACCAGCGCGACCAGAACCGCGATCTGCACGCCTGCGCCGCCTCCGAACCACGCCCCCACCGCGATGATCACCGCGGACAGTGCGCCGAGAAGGACCGCGGTACGCAGACCGTTGTGGTGCACTACACCCCCCTTTCGGTTGATGCCGATTCACCTGTGACAACGTTTCCAGCCAGGACAAACGTTCCCAGGTGTTTCAGCCCGCGGCGATCAGTGCTCCGGGGACGAGGTCGAGGACCAGTTGGGGGGCGACCGAGAACGCGACCGCGACGATCCCGGCCACCGCGATCGCCACACCGGCGGGTATCCATCCGGCGGCGCGGCCGGCCGTTTCCGCGCCCTCGGTGGCCGGAGTGAAGATCCGCACCACCCAGGCGATGTAGTAGTAGAGGCCCGCGACCGTGTTGACCGCCATCACCACGGCCAGCCAGCCGCCGCCACCGCCGAGGAGCTCCCGGAACACCACGATCTTGGCGAAGAGCCCGGCCAGCCCCGGGGGCAGGCCCGCCAGGCAGATCAGGAAGAAGGCCAGTGCCAGCCCGGCCGCCGGGTTCCGGAACGCCAGGCCCCGGTAGTCGTCCAACTCCCCCCTGCCGGAGCGCCTCGACACCAGCGTGACCACGGCGAACGCCCCGAGGTTCATCGCCGCGTAGAAGACCAGGTAGGCGATCGAAGCGTTCATCGCCTCGTGGCGCCCGGCGCCGAGGGGAGCGAGGATGTAGCCCGACTGGGCGACGGACGACCAGGCGAGCAGCCGCACGGCATGGCGCTGGCGCATGGCCAGGAGGTTGCCCACGGTCATGGTGAGCGCGGCGATGATCGCGATCAGCGGGACCCAGATGGCGCCCTGGCCGCCCAGGGCGACGACCAGGATGAGGATCAGTCCGGCGAACCCGGCAGCCTTGGAGATGACGGAGAGCAGGGCCGCGACGGGGATGGGCGCCCCCTGATAGACATCGCCCGCCCACGCGTGGAACGGCACCGCCGCGATCTTGAAGGCGAACCCGGCGAGGACCAGCACCACCGCCACGGTGACCACGGCGGGCAGGTCGTAGCCGATCTCCAGTGAGGAGCTGTAGGCGGTGTCGACACCGTCCAGGACGAGCCTCAGGCCGGGTGCCCCGAGAACACGCTGCTGCAGGGCCTGGGCGATCCGGTCGAGGTAGACGGTTCCGGTCGTCCCGTACAGCAGGGAGACCCCGAAGAGCATCACCGCCGTGGAGACCACGGAGACCAGGAAGAGCTTGACCGCGGCCTCGGAGCTCCGGCCGTCGTAGCGTCTGAGCGCGGTGAGCGCGAACACCGGCAGCGAGACGAGCTCCAGGGCGACCACCAGCATGATCAGGTCACGGGAGGCGGGCAGGGCGACGGCACCCGCCAGCGTGCAGAGCAGCAGGAAGTACCACTCGCCGACGGGGATGTCCCCGAAGGAGAGCTCTGCCGCCGAGAGCAGCACCACGACGATTCCGGCCGCCAGTGCGAGTCCCGCGAAGACCAGTGTGAAGTCGTCGACCACGAACGAGCACGGCGCCGCGGCGGCCGGATTCACCGCCTGTTCGGTGTTCAGGGGGGCGATGGCACCGATCACCGCGTGCGGGGAGCCGAGCAACCCCTCCGGCACGCAGAAGGTCCGCAGCGGGTCTCCGGTGCGCAGTGCCTGCGAGACCACCACCGCCAGTGCGCCGATCACCCCTGCCAGGGTGACCGCGCCGAGCGCCGGCCGGACGTACGGCCTGCGGGGCAGGAAGGCGTCCAGGAGCAGCACCAGCCCGGCGGTGAGGGCGAGGATCAGCAGTGGCGCGACCGCGTAGTAGTCGATCGACTGGATCACGGTGCCCCCACCAGGGTCCGGACCACCGGATCGGTGAGCAGAAGGAGCGCCTTGGGCCAGAGCCCGAACAGCAGGATCAACGCGATCAGCGGCACCCAGGCGGCCAGCTCGTAGCCCATGACGTCGGGCATCCGCGGCCTGCCCGCGCTCACCGCTCCCGGCGGGTGCGTGCCTCCTCCACCCGCGGTCACCGCGGCCGCGGGGAGGTCCTCCTCCCCGCCCGCCCTGGATCTGAGGGCGTCGTCCTCGGATCCGGTCGGGCCCGTGGAGGGGAGAGCATCCGTGCCGGCCGCGGTGAGGAGCGGGACATGGACGGTCTCGGTGCTCCGGCCGTGGGTGACGCGGGAGAGCATGAGCAGGAAGTAGGCGGCGGTCAGCACGGTGCCGAGACCTCCGAGAGCCATGAAGACCAGGTAGAGGGGGCCGGACAGGCCCGTGGCCGGTTCGAAGGCGCCGAGGAGGGCCAGCATCTCACCCCAGAAACCCGCCAGCCCCGGCAGCCCGAGTGAGGCGACGCAGGCGAAGGTGAGCAGGGAACCGAGGTGGGGAAGGCGGGTCAGCATGCCGCCACCGAGGGCGGGCATGTCCGAGGTGCCGTAGCGCTCCTTGATCGCCCCGGCGACGAAGAACAGCAGGGCGGTGATCAGGCCGTGGGCGATGTTGCCGAACAGCGCGCCGTTGATCCCGACGGGGGTCAGCGTGGCGAAACCGAGGAGCACGAAACCCATGTGGCCGACCGAGGAGTAGGCGATCATCCTTTTGAGGTCGCGCTGGGCGAGGCAGGCCAACGAGCCGTAGATGATGCCGATCACCGCGAAGGCTCCGAGCCAGGGGGCCACAGCGGCGGCCCCGTCGGGCAGGACCGGGATCGCGATTCTGGCGAAACCGTACGTACCCATCTTGAGCAGCACCCCCGCCAGGAGCACCGAGCCGACGGTGGGCGCCTCGGTGTGGGCGTCGGGCAGCCAGGTGTGCAGCGGCCACATCGGGGTCTTGACCGCGAGACCGATGCCGACGGCCAGGAAGGCGATGATCTGCACCGGGCGGGACATGCCCGTCCCCCGCGCCTGGGCCAGAGCGGTCATGTCCAGGGTGCCGGTCTGCGACCAGATGATCAGTAGACCGAGCAGCAGGACCACCGAGCCCAGCAGGGTGTAGAGGATGAACTTGGTCGCCGCCGCCCGGCGGGCACGTCCTCCCCAGATGGCGATCACGAAGTACATCGGGATGAGGACGACCTCGAAGAACACGAAGAACAGCAGCAGGTCGAGCGCGAGGAACGTGCCGATCATGCCCACTTCGAGGACGAGCAGCGTGAACACCAGTGCCCGTGGCCGGTTACCGCCGCGTCCGGGGCTCAGCAACTGCCCGGGGCCGTCGGCGCGGCCCCGGCACAGGTAGACGAAGCAGAGAAAGGTCAGCAGCGTGGTCAGCACGACCAACGGCAGTGAGATCCCGTCCACGCCGAGGTGGAACCTGAGGTCCAGGCCGGGGATCCAGGCCAGGTCGGTCACGAACTGCACGCGGGCGGCGTCACCGTGGTCGAACGCGGCGGCCAGCACCACCGACAGTGCGAAGGTGACCCCGGAGACGGCCGGCCCGTGCACCCTGAGCAGCCGCTCCCTTGCCGCCGTATCCGCACCGGACGGCACGAGCAGCACGGTGGCTCCGGCGAGCGGCACGCCGAGAAGTGCGATCAGGAGCCAGCTCATGGCGCGGCCACCTCACAGAAATTCGGCCCCGGATTCGGCTCTGGGTTCGGCACTGAGTTCGGTCGCCGGGGAGAGGTCAACGGCGCGTCACCGCCAGACGGGTGGAGAGCGGCACGGCGGCGCCCACGCCGCCCCGGGGGGACAGAGAGCTCACCCGAAGATCACCGCCCCGGCCGCGATCAGGAGGACGCCCGCCAGCAGGCCGGTGACGTAGAGCTGGACGTTGCCGTTCTGCACCAGGCGGACCAGCCCCGCCAGTCTCAGGGTCGTCCGGCCCGAGCCGCGTACCGTGCCGTCCACCACGTGGTTGTCCGTGCGGACGACGAGGCGCGCGAGGAGCAGCACGGGCCGGACGAGGAGCCCGGTGTAGACGGAGTCGACGTAGAAGGCCCGCTCGCAGGGGACGCGGAAGGGGCCGAGCACGCGGGCCGGGTCGGTCTGGGGCGCGGAGCGCCACACCGCGTAGACCGCCCCCGCACCCAGCAGTGCCACCGTGAGGCTGAGGGCGGCGGTGCCCCAGTGGACGTCGCCGATGCGGACGAAACCGAGGAGCAGGGCCGGAACGGCCAGCACGACGATGGGCCAGCGCATGCTGGCCGGCACCTCATGTACGGCAGGTACGGCGGCGTGGGCCTCGCCCGCCACGGGCTCGGGCCGCGAGGCACGCTGCCCGAAGAAGGTGCGTAGCCACGCGCGGGTGGCGTAGGCGCCGGTCACCGCGATCGTGGCGAGGGCGCAGCCGTAGAGCAGGAGGGCCGCGGCATCGGTCAGCGGGCCCGCGGACAGGGAGTGCTCGATGCCCGTCAGCATCTCGTCCTTGCTGAAGAAGCCGCTGGCCGGAGGCAGGCCCATCAGGGCGGCGAAGCCGATCGTCATCGCGGCGAAGGTGACCGGAAGCCCCCTGCGGAGACCTCCCATCGTGCTCATCAGGTTGGAGCCGACCGCGTGGATCACCGCTCCGGCGCAGAGGAAGAGCAGTGCCTTGAAAGCCCCGTGGGTGATCAGGTGGAAGATCGCGGCGTCCCGTGAGCCTGCGGCCAGGGCACCCGCCATGTAGGCGAGCTGGCTGATCGTGGAGTAGGCGAGGACGCGCTTGAGATCGTCCTGGGCCAGGGCGGCGAGGGCCGCGCCGAGCATGCCGAGGGCGGCCAGGACCGCGAGCACGTCCAGGGTGGGCCGGGCGCCGAGGAAGGCGGGATAGAGCCGGGCGACGACGAAGATCCCGGCGGCGACCATGGTGGCCGCGTGGATGAGGGCGCTGATCGGTGTCGGTCCTGCCATCGCGTCGGGGAGCCAGACGTGCAGCGGAACCTGGGCGCTCTTGCCCGCGACCCCGGCCAGCAGCAGCATGGTGGCGGCGATGAGGGTGCCGGATGACATCTCGGGGACCCCGGCGATGACGTCGGCGATCCTGAAGCTGCCGGCCGCCGTCCCGAGGACGAAGATGCCGAACAGGAAGCCGACGTCGCCGATCCGGGTGACGAGGAACGCCTTGATCGCCGCTCGCGAGTTGGCCCGCTCCTCCCACCAGTGCCCGACCAGCAGGTACGAGCACAGGCCCATGATCTCCCAGCCCACGTAGAGGACCAGGAGGTCCGCCGCGTAGACGACCAACAGCATGGCGCTGGTGAACAGGCTGATGAAGGCGCTGTAGGACGGGTAGCGCCGGTCACCGCGCAGGTAGCCGATGGAGTAGACCTGCACGGCCAGCGCGACCACGGTGACCAGCACCGCGATCGACGCGGCGAGGCCGTCGACGAGCAGCCCGACCGAGATCGGCACCGACCCCGTCTCGATGACGGTGAACGTCGCGGTGACGCCGTCGGCCGCGCCCTGGCCGGTGGCCGCCCAGGTGGCGTAGGCCAGCCAGATCGCCAGGGCGGTGGAGATCGCGGTGGGCAGCACGGCGATCCAGGCGGCCCGGCGGTCGGCGCCGGCGTTGAGGTCTGTGCCGGGGGCGCGGGACGTCGCGCCGCGAAGCCCCCGGGGGAAGCGGGAGCCGAGAAGCCCGGTGGCCGCGGCGAGGAAGGGCAGCAGGATCACGAGCGAGGCGACAGTGATCATGACGCGTCACCCGGCCTGGTGTCCGTCTCGGATCCGGCGGGAAACCGGGACTGCCGCGTGCGGGTCGCGGTCCGTGTGTGGCTCCGGGTCTCGGCCGGGGTCTGCTCCGGGCTCTGGGTCCGAGGTGGGGAGTGGGCACCGGCCTCGCCGGGGAGTGCCGCTCCGGCGGGGTCGGTGGATCCGGGATCGGTGGGCTGGATGCCATCGGGGCCGGGGTCGACCGGCCCGGGGCTCGTGGCCCCGGGGTCGGTGGGCTCGGACAGGGAGCGGAGGCGGTCGAGGTCGATGGTCCGGCGGTTGCGGTAGAGCGCGAGAACGATCGCGAGACCGAGACCGACCTCGGCGGCGGCGATCACGATGACGAACAGGGTGAGCACCTGCCCGCTGTGCAGCCGGTCGCGCAACCAGACGTCGAAGACGACCAGGTTGAGGTTGACGGCGTTGAGCATGATCTCGACGGACATCAGCACGAGGATCGTGTTGCGCCGGGCGAGCACGCCGTACACGCCGATGGAGAAGAGCAGTGCCGAGACGACCAGGGGGTAGACGACGTGCACCTTCAGTCCCTCCCGCGAATGTCGGTGCGGGACAGGACGATGGCGCCGATCAGTGCCGCCAGCAGCAGGACCGAGAGCACTTCGAACGGGAGCACCCAGTTGCGGAAGATGCTCGCGCCGAGTTCCCCGGCCGAACCGCCGCCGGGCTCAAGCGGGACGTAGGCCATCCGGAAGCCGTCGACGACGACGGTGACCAGCACGGCCGCGGTGGCGATCGCCACGATCACGGCGGTCGGCCGGTTCGAGCTGTCGAGGTCGGCGCTCCTGCCGATCGGAGCGCGGGTGAGCATGATGCCGAACAGCAGCAGGACGACGATCGCGCCGACGTAGATCAGCACCTGGACCCAGGCGACGAACTCGGCGGTGAGGACCAGGTAGCCCCCGGCCAGCGCGCCGAAGCAGACCACCAGCCACAGGGCGGCGTGGACGAGTTGTCTGGTGGTCACGGTAAGCAGCGCCGACCCGACGGCCACCGCACCCAGCAGGAGGAAGACGATCTCCTGCCCGGTCGGCGACAGATAGGACGGCGCCTCGGTCATGTCTCCTCCTCGGGCTCTCCACTCGGATCCGTGGAAGAAGTCTGCTCCGGCGGGGCCGTCTTCGGAGGAACGTCACCCTTGCCTGTGGATAACTTCTCGGTGGACGACTCGCCTGTGGACGGAGTGTCCTTCTTGGGGAGGGCACCCGGCGGCCGGATGGCCCGGACGCTCGCGTGTCCCGCCGAGGGACCTGTCCTGGACGGTCTGCCGGGTGGCGGAACACGTCGCACGGGTGGCTCCTCGGGAACTCCCGGGGCCTCGGGCGCGGGAGTCGCGGCAGCCTGGGGAGCCGGCGTGGGACGGGGGCGGACCGGGCGGGAGGTGGCCGCCAGTTCCTTCGGCGGCTCGGCGCCCGGCTCGTGGGCCGGGGGCGGCGGGACGGTCTGGGCCCAGGCGGCCAGCTTGTCCTTCTCATGGAGGAGGTTGCGGATGTCGCCCTCGGCGTACTCGAACTCCGGAGACCAGAACAGCGCGTCGAACGGGCAGACCTCGATGCAGATCCCGCAGTACATGCAGAGGGAGAAGTCGATCGCGAACCGGTCGAGCATGTTGCGGGCGCGGGGACGGCCCCCCTCCGGGGCGGGGAGGGTCTCCTTGTGGGAGTCGATGTAGATGCACCAGTCGGGGCACTCGCGAGCGCAGAGCATGCACACCGTGCAGTTCTCCTCGACCAGCGCGATCACCCCCCTGCTCCTCGGGGGCAGATCCGGCCGGACTTCGGGGTACTGCTGAGTCACCGATCTGCTCAGCATGTGGCGAAGGGTGACGGAGAGTCCCTTCACCAACCCCACTCCTGGTATCCGTGCCACAACTCAACATCATGACGCACAGTGGGGCGCTCGGGAATGCGGTGGGCCCTCCAGACCGTCACAACACAGAGATCACCCGGGTTATCCACAGAAGTTATCCACAGACTGTGTGTTCGATAATCGCCCTCCAACCGCCGGGTCGACGGAGAAGGACTGCGGACATCCTAAAAAAATCGTATTGTTCGGCACATGTCCCACCAGTACGGACCAGCCTGGCAGCCGCGACCACCGGCACGATCCAACACCGCGTGGAGCGTGGTGTGGGCGCTGGTGCCCCTGTTGACCTGCGGTGTCGGGACGCCGTTCGTCATCGGCCACGCCGCGCGCCGGCTACGGAGCCCGTTGCTGGCCCTCGCCGCCGCCCTCTACGGCCTCGGCATCGGCACCTTCGTGATCGCCGCCGGGATCTACGGGAGCTCCGATCTCATCCCGGTCTGGCTGGACGCCATCGGAATGATCGGCCTGTTCGGCAGCTGGCTCGGCGGGCTGGGCCACGCGCTGATCCTCAGGGGAGAGGTGTTCCGGCCGCGGCCGTTCCAGGAGTTCCACCCGCGGCCGGCCCCGGAGTACGGGCGCCCGCCCCAGCCGGTGCCCTACCAGACCGGCCCCACGGTGGTCTCGGTCCAGCACCCGCCCGCGCAGCGGCACCCGGGGCCCGCGCAGCACGGCGGATACCAGCAGGCACAGCACCATCAGCGTGACGACCGGCCGCCCCAGTACGTGCAGAGCCACTTCGCGCAGAGCCAATTCACGCAGGGCCAATTCACGCAGGGCCCGCCCACCCACGCCGTACAGGGCCAGAACCCCCAAAGCCCTCAGAACACCCCGGCCCCCCAGGGCTGGCTGGGGCCCTACCGCCTGATCGGCAACCTGGGGAAGGGCGGTCAGGGAACGGTTCACCTCGCACTCACCCCGCAGGGGCAGAAGGTCGCGATCAAGGTGCTGCACGAGCACTTCAACGGCAACCAGGTGGTCAGGGAGCGATTCCTGCGGGAGGTGGAGGCGACGCGCAGGGTGGCGACCTTCTCCACGGCCCGGGTGCTGGACGTGAACATCAACGAGGACCAGGCGTACGTCGTCAGCGAGTACGTGGAGGGCGTCTCCCTGGAGCAGCTGGTCCGCGACAAGGGTCCGCGCGACGAGGACGGGCTGACCCGGCTGGCCCTGGCCACGGCGGGCGCGCTGGCCGCGATCCACCGGGCCGGCGTGGTGCACCGGGATTTCAAACCGGCCAACGTGCTGATCGGCGCCGACGGACCCCGCGTGATCGACTTCGGCATCGCCCGAGCCCTCGACCAGGTCACCGCGACATCGGGCAACATCATGGGCACCCCCGCCTACATGTCGCCCGAGCAGCTCGCGGGCGAGACGATCGGCCCGGAGACCGACGTGTTCAGCTGGGCCTCGACCATGATCTTCGCCGCTTCCGGCCGGGTGGCCTTCGGTGAGGACACCATCCCCGCGATCCTGAACCGGGTGATCAACCACCAGCCGGACCTGACGGCCCTGCCCCAGTCACTGCGCCCGCTGGCCGCGGCCTGCCTGGACAAGCAGCCCCGCAACCGGCCCACGGCCTCCGACATCATGCTGCGGATCGTGCAGTAGACATTCCCGGCCGGCGGGTCAGGGGACCGCGTCCTTCGCCTCCGCCGTCAGGTCCAGGTATTCCTGGTGGGTCAGCGAGCGAGCCTGGAACTCAAGGCCGTTGCCCGCGGCGAAGCGCTCGACGTCCCCCGCGTTCCAACGCCCCGGCAGGTGGAACAGCCCCCCGCCCACCAGCAGGCCGGTCACGCCGGACTCCGCCGAGTAGAGCAGCAGCTCGGAGGCGTCCAGCTCGCGGGTCCTGCGCGCGGTCTCCAGCAGCAGGCGGCCGTGGACGACCACCAGGCGGCAGTGCGGCTGGCCCCCGCGCCTGAGCACGCGCCCCTGGGCGGTCTGGTCGCGGGACCTGCGGCGGCCGACCCCGATCACGACGACGGCCCCGACGACCGTCAGCCCGGCCAGCACCAGGGCGGCGACCCCGAGCGGCCCCATTCCCCAGGTGACGTCTCCCTGAGTGACGTCTCCCCTGGTGACGTCGGCGCGGGTATTGGTCAGGTTGAGGAGCACCAGCGCCACGAAGGCCGCCCCATAGGCGAGCACCGCCCACATGAGCACGTACAGCAACTGCTCGCGCCACCACACCTTCGGCGAGCTCAGCGGCGGCCTGAGGCTTCTCGCACCGGGCACCCGCAGGCGTGGCAGGGGCGCGGGCGCCCTGCGCCAGGTCACCGCGCGCCACCTCGGCGACCTGCGGGCCAGCGCGACCCTGGCCTGCTGCGGGGTGTCGAACGCCCGGAACTCGAACTCCAGCCCGTTGCCCGCGGCGAACGCCTCCACCGCTCTCCTCGACCGGGACCCCGGAGCCTCCAGCATGACCAGGCCGGACTCGTCGAGCACCGCCAGGCCGTATCTCGTCCTGCCCCGGCCGGGGTAGCCGAAGATCAGCAATCTGCTCGCCCGGCCCGCGCCCGCGAGCGGCAACCGCACCGGTGAGTGCTCCGGCACATCGACGACCAGTTCGTCGTTTTCCACGGCAAGCGCGAGGGTCATCCGTTCCGTCCTTGGCAAGTGATGTCGCAGGGTGCACTGCTCCCTGCCCAGGGTGAGCGCTTCGAACGTCAGATCATCCGTACGGTGGGCCGAGCGGGAAACCGGTGCGGGCGCGCGGTGCGAGGTTACCCGGCGATGACCCTGACGACTCCCGTCAGCGCGAGCTGGACCAGCGCCAGCGGCACCAGACCGACCCAGGCGAGCCTCTGCAGCTGGTCCTCACGGAGCCTGGGATAGCTCACCCTCAGCCAGATGACCACGAAGACCAGCAGGAAGACCTTGATGAGCATCCACACCGGCCCCGGCAGGAGGGGGCCGTGCCAGCCGCCCAGGAACAGCACGCTGGTCAGCGCGGAGATCACGATGATCCCCGCGTACTCGGCCAGCATGAACAGGGCGAACCTGATGCCCGTGTACTCGGTCATCGGGCCCATGATGAGCTCGGAGTCGGCGATCGGCATGTCGAACGGCGGGCGCCGGAGCTCGGCGAGTCCCGCGACGAAGAAGACCACGCCGCCGATCGCCTGCCAGGGCAGCCACCACCACTGCCAGGCCTCCACGATGCCCGGCAGGGAGAGCGTGCCCGCCGCCATCGCGACGCTGGAGGCCGCGAGGACCAGCGGCAGCTCGTACGACATGAGCTGGGCCGCCGAGCGCACTCCGCCCAGGACCGAGTACTTGTTGCCCGACGACCAACCGGCCATGATCGAGCCGAGCACGCCGACCCCCATCACGGCGAGGACGAAGAACAGCCCGGCGTCCAGGTCTACCCCGACCAGCCCCGGCCCGACCGGGATGACGACCATCACCAGGAGATAGGGGACCAGCGCCACGCCGGGGGCCAGGGTGAAGACCCTGCGGTCGGCGGCGGCCGGGATCACCTGCTCCTTCTGCATGAACTTGACCCCGTCGGCGATCAGCTGTGCCCAGCCGTGGAAGCCTCCGGCGTACATGGGGCCGAGGCGCGCCTGCATGTGCGCCATGACCTTGTGCTCCATCTGCCCGGCGACCAGCGGCAGCACCAGGAAGACCGCGACGATCACGACCAGCCGGACCGCGACGTCGAGCACC
>NZ_JBEXUE010000112.1:0-24654 GCF_040614275.1 Streptosporangium sp. NPDC006013 | reverse complement strand
AGGCGCTGTTTGTCCGTTATGGAGGTGAGAGACCGCCATCGCTTCGCCGTCGTAGCGGCGGGGTGGAAGTAGGAGGCAGCCTGAGCCGGGAGTCGCCGGGGAAGGTGGGAGCAGCCTCGACTGAGCTTGCTCCGCTTTGACGGACACCATGCAGGAGACCTTGGCCCCTCCACTCACCAGGTCGTGCCCGCGCCTGGCAAGCTCCGCACCGACCTCCTCGGCCAGCACCTGGTACTTCTTGTCGATTCTCTGACTAGACGCGAGGAATACACATATGAACACGCCCCGACCTTATTGGGCATCGCCGATCAGGGTCATGGGCTTCTCCGCTCGTCCCTGACCCGCCCGCCCCTGGTGCGGTCGGCCTCCACGATGATCCGGACCGCCTCCTCCACGTCGTCGGTGACGTGGATGAGATCCGCGTCCCGGGCGGAGATCTTGCCGGTCCGCACGAGGGTGTTCCTGATCCAGCCGATCAGGTCGCCCCAGAACTCGGTGCCCATCAGCACCACGGGGAAGGAGGTGACCTTCCCCGTCTGGACCAGGGTGAGTGCCTCGAACAGCTCGTCCAGGGTGCCGAACCCGCCGGGCAGCGTGATGAAGCCGCAGGAGTACTTCACGAACATGGTCTTGCGCACGAAGAAGTAGCGGAACTCGATGCCGAGGTCGACGTACTCGTTCATGCTCTGCTCGAAGGGCAGCTCGATGCCCAGGCCGACCGAGACACCGCCGGACTCCGCCGCCCCCTTGTTGGCGGCCTCCATGCAGCCGGGGCCACCACCGGTGATCACGGCGTAGCCCGCCTTTGAGAGGCTCTTGCCCAGCTTGATCCCCATCTCGTACTCGGGGGTGCCCGCGGGGGTGCGCGCGGATCCGAACACGGTCACCGCCTGGGGCAGCTCGGCGAGCTGGCCGAAGCCCTCCACGAACTCGGCCTGGATCCGCATCACCCGCCAGGGGTCCATGTGCAGCCAGTCGGCCGGCCCTCTCCGGTCAAGAAGCCGCTGGTCGTAGGTGGAGTCGGGGACGAGGTCACCGCGGACCACCGCGGCTCCCTGGCGGCGTTCAGGACGTGTTTTCTTCATGCGGGACACCGTAGTGCCGTCCCAGAAAAATCTTGAAAAATCTCTATGAAAACATGGAACCGAATTTTGACGAGGGCGCGTCTAACTGCCGAGGGTGCTGCTCGGGACTGAAAGTGGCTTTCCCCGCCAAATGGCCGGCGAGGAAAGCCACTTTCATTTGCGCCCGGCACCGCTCCGGCCCCTCGCGGGGTAACCGCCCACGTCAGGGCGGGGCGGATCCGCCGTGAGCGGCACACCCGGCCGGATGAGTCCGGTCTTTCACGACAGCCAGCCGAGCATTCCGCGCTCGCAGTCGGCGATCTTCTTCAGTGAGACGAACTCCCCCTGCTGGTGCGCCATATTCGGGTCTCCGGGGCCGTAGTTGACGGCGGGCACGCCGAGACCGGCGAAGAGCGAGACGTCGGTCCAGCCGAGCTTGGCCCTCGGTGTGCCGCCCACCGCGTCGACGAAGGCCGCCGCCACCGGATGGGTCAGGCCGGGCCGCGCGGCGGCCGCGCCGTCGGTGAAGCGGACCTCGTACCCCTCGAACACCTCGCTCACGTGGGCCCGCGCCTCCTCCAGCGACAGGTCGGGGGCGAAGCGGTAGTTCACCGTCACCACGCACTCGTCCGGGATCACGTTGCCCGCGACGCCACCGCCGATGCCCACCGCGTTCAGGCCCTCGTGGTACTCCAGCCCGTCGACGACGGGCAGCCTCGCCTGGTAGGCGTTCAGGATCGCGAGCACCGGCTGGGCGGCGTGGATCGCGTTGACCCCGAACCAGGACCTGGCGCTGTGCGCCCGCTTGCCCCGGGTGACGATCTGGGCCCTGAGCGTGCCCTGGCAGCCGCCCTCGATCGTGCCGTCGGTGGGTTCCATGAGCACCGCGAAGTCCCCGGCGAGCCAGTCGGGGTGCCTGCGGCTGAGCCTGAGCAGGCCGTTGCGCTCGGCCTCGATCTCCTCGCAGTCGTAGAAGACGTAGGTCACGTCCCTGCTGGGCTCCGGGAGGGTCGCCGCCAGCTTCAGGGCGACCGCGACGCCGGCCTTCATGTCCGAGGTGCCGCAGCCGTGGAGCAGGTCGCCCTCGACCCGGCTGGGCAGGTTGCCGGCGACGGGGACGGTGTCCAGGTGTCCGGCGATCACCACCCGCTCACCGCGGCCCAGATGGGTACGGGCCACGATCGACTCGCCGTCGCGCTCGACCGTCAGGTGCGGGAGGAGCCGGAGGGCCTCCTCCACGGCGTCGGCCAGTGCCTTCTCGTCGCCGCTGACCGACTCGACGTCCACGATCCGGGCGGTGAGCTCCCCGACATCCTGTGTGAGATCCAGACGCGTACTCATGCCCGCGACCCTAGTGCCCGCGCGGGATCCGGACGAGCCCGCCCCCGCCGCCCCCAGCCGTGTCCGCGCGGCATCCGGTCGAGTTCGGCACGGGGGCCGGGCGACCCCTGCCGGGCGGACCGCCTACCCGTGTCCGTGCAGCATCCGGTCGAGTTCGGCCCCGCCGGGCCTGCGGCCCTCCTCCAGGCGCTCAAGCACCAGCACGCAGCGCAGCCCGAAGGTACCGCCGGGAAACTCGCGCCGCCGGGTCCCCCCTGCCACCACACACCAGTCCGGGACGCGGCCATGGCCGAGTTCCTCTCCCGTCCGCACGTCGACGACAGGGGTCGAGCCCGACAGGATCGTCCCGGCGCCGACCACGGCGCCCCGGCCCACCCGGGCCCCCTCGGCGATCACCGCACGGCGACCGATCAGCGCGCCGTCCTCGACGACCGCGGGTGCGGCCCTCGACGGTTCCCCCGCGGCGCCGGAGCCCTCCTCGCCGTCCTGGCCACCCGCCGCTCCGACGCCGACCCCGCCGGCCAGGTGGACGTTCTTGCCGATCTGGGCGCACGAACCGATCGAGACCCAGGTGTCCACGGTGCTGCCCTCGTCCAGGTGGGCGCCGATGTCGACGAACGAGGGCATCAGCACCACGCCTCGCGCCAGGTAGGCGCCCCAGCGGGCGATCGCCCCCGGCACGACGCGTACCCCGTCGACGGAGGTCTTCAGCGGAAGACGGTCATGGTGATGGAAATCACCCACCTGGGACCTGGCCATGCCGAGCACCCGGAAGGCGAGCATGACGGCCCGCCGGGCGCGCTCGTCCACGACCACCTCGCCGGTGGGGGAAACCTCCGCCACCCGGGCCTTCCCGCCATCGAGCATGTCCACCGCGCTCACCACGACGGCGCGGGCCTCGGCGTCGGCGGGGCTCAGCTCGGCCCGGCGTCGCCACAGCTCGTCGACGGCCGCGGGCAGCGGGCTGGCATCGCTCTGGGTCATGGCCCGGAGCCTAGTGTTCACAGCGTTATCACAGGCTGAGCAATCGCGGGGACCGGTAGGTTCTTGACCGTGCGAGGGCGCTTCTCAAAAGGGGTTATCGCGATCATCGCGATCGTTGTCGTGCTCGTGGTGGCCATCACCGCGGGTCTGTTCACCCTGCTCAAGCGGGCGAAACCGTTCGTCGACCTCGGCGAGGGGTGCAGGGTCACGACTCCGGAGGGCTCGCTGGACCTGGACATCGCGCAGGCCCAGGTGGCGGCGGCCATCGCGGCCGTGGCGGCCCGCAGGAAGCTGCCCGAGCGGGCCGCCGTGATCGCCTACGCCACCGCCATCCAGGAGTCGAAACTGGAGAACCTGAGGGGCGGCGACCGCGACTCGGTCGGCGTGTTCCAGCAGCGGCCCTCCCAGGGTTGGGGAAAACCCAGCCAGCTCATCGATCCCGTCTACGCCTCGGAGAAGTTCTTCGCCGCGCTGGTGAAGGTGAAGGGATACCGGAAGCTGCCGCTGCACGAGGCGGCCCAGGCGGTGCAGCGCTCGGCCGACGGGTCGGCGTACGCCCAGCACGAGGAGGACGGGAAGATCCTCGCCGCGGCGTTCACCGGACGCGTCCCCAAGGCCGTGCACTGCTGGTTCCCCGTTCCCTCGGGCAAGAGCCCGCGCCCCGGCACGGGTGCGGCGAAGAGCGAGCTCACCAGGGCGCTCGGGGCCGCGTTCGAGGCCCCGTCGCGCAGGCGCGGCTGGCTGGTGGCCGGCTGGTCGATCGCCCACGCCAAGGAGTTCGGGCTGACCAGGATCCGCTACGACGGCCAGTCGTGGGCCTCCGCGAACGGCCACGACGGCTGGAAGGCCGACCCCAAGGTGCCCGCGGGGAAGGTCGAGATCTCCCAGTGATCCGCCGACGTCTCCGGGTCACTCCCGGGACTCGCGGCGGGCGCCGGGTCAGGCCCGGCGATGGGTGGCGAGCTCGAAGACGGTGATCAGCTCGCGGGCGGCCAGGTCGAGATCGAGCTCGTCCCCGCGGGCCACCAGCTCCATCAGCAGCGCGTTGATCATCGCCTGCAACCAGAGGGCCATCAGCCTCGGCGGGAAGTCTCGCAACTCCCCCTCCTCCTGCCCCTGAGCCAGTAGCGCGGCGAGGACCCGCACGACGGGATCGCTACCGGTGAGGTCGGACGTACCGGAACCACCGGGCCGGCTCCTGGCGATCTCTACCACGGCCAGCAACTCCGCCTGGTGAACGCGCATGTAGGCGACGACCGACTCGATGTAGGCCCGCAATTTGCCGACCGCTCCGGGCTGCTCGTCCATGCGCGAGAAGACGGCCTCCCCCATGTCGGCCATGACCGAGGTCACGACCTCCTGGATCAGCTCCTCCTTGCCCGCGAAGTGGTAGGAGATCACTCCCTTGCTCACGCCCGCGCGGGTGGCGATGTGGGAGAGCGACGCCTTCGCGAACCCTTCCTCGGCGATCGTCTCGACCGCGTACCGCACCAGTCGCGCACGCTTGGCCGACTCGTCCACCCGGGTCCTGCCGTCGTTGTCCTGTCCCACGAGGACGGATCATAGCGGAGATCCCACTTCTGGCCAATCGGCCTGACCGATCGGTCAAGCCGTGCGTATAGTGACCGCCATGACCTTTCAACAGTCATCAAGACGGAGGCCGCGCCGAGCCGCGACGGTCGTCGCCGTCCTCACCACACTCCTGCTGGGACTCGCGTCACCCGCCCAGGCGGGCGGCGGGTCCGGCCTCACGTCCGGCGCCGACCCGGCTGTCGTCACCACCTCCAAGGGCAAGCTGCGCGGCGAGGTCAAGCCCGGCTACCGGGTCTTCCGCGGCATCCCCTACGCGGCGCCCCCGGTCGGCGAGCTGCGCTGGATGCCGCCGAAGCCCGCGCCCCGATGGAGCGGCGTCCGCGACGCCACCAAGCCGGGAACCATGTGCCCCCAGGACGCGGGGCCGCAGAACCCGCCGAGCCTCGACGAGAACTGTCTCTTCGCCGGCGTGACCGTGCCCGACCGGCGTTCGGCCGCCAAGAGGCTCCCCGTCATCGTGTGGATCCACGGCGGCGGCGGGACCGGCGGCTCGGGCGACTGGTACGACCCGAACCTGCTGGCCCAGCGGGGTGACGTCGTCGTCGTGACGATCAACTACCGGCTGGGCATGCTGGCGAACCTGGCGCACCCGGCCCTGCCCCAATCCGGGCACCTGAACATCGCCGACCAGCAGGAGGCCCTGCGCTGGGTGAAGCGCGACATCGCGGCCTTCGGCGGCGACCCGGGCAACGTCACCATCATGGGCGAGTCGGCCGGCGGCAGCGCGATCTGCGGCCAGCTGGCCTCGCCGTCGGCGGCCGGGCTGTTCCACCGCGCGATCATCCAGAGCGGGCTGTGCTACCTCACCGGCCGGGACAACGAGATCGCCCCCGGCGCCAAGGCGGCGCCCGCGAACCCCGATGTCACCGACTACACCGGCGGGCGGGCCGCGGCCGCCGCCCTGGGCTGCGCGGACGCGGCCACGGCGGCGGCGTGCCTCCGGGCCAGGCCCGTCGACAAGCTGCTGGCCACCCAGACCTCCCACCCCGACATGGGATACCTGGCGACCAGCCGGGTACTCCCCGTCCCGACCCGCAGGGCGCTGGAGACCGGCGCCGTCAACCGGGTGCCCGTGCTGATCGGGGCGACCGCCGAAGAGGGCACGCTGTTCGTCTACTTCGGCTACGACCTGGCCGGCAAGCCGGTCACCGCGGAGCAGTACCCGGACCTCGTCCGCTGGATCTACGGCGACGACGCCACCGAGGTTCTCAAGCGCTATCCCGTCTCGGCGTACCGGTCTCCGGGCACCGCCCTGGCCGCCGCCCAGACCGACCACGTCTGGATCTGCCCCTCGCTGACCGCGGCGGGTCACCTCGCGAGGAAGGCGCCGGTGTACAACTACGAGTTCGCCGACCCCGCGCCGCCCCTGTGGAAGGTGGTCCCGCTGGCCGGACCCACGCACGGCTCGGAACTGCAGTATCTGCGCCTGCTCGACGGCTCCTACAGCGACCCGTCGTCGTTCACCGCCGGTCAGCGGGTCCTGTCCAACCAGATGATCGACTACTGGACGAGGTTCGCCAGGAGCGGAGACCCGAACGGAGCGGGCACCCCCCGCTGGAAGCGGCTCGACCCACGCCTGAACAACGCGCAGGAACTCGCGCCGGGTAGCGGAGGAATCCGGCGGATCGACCAGGCCAAGAAGCACAACTGTGCCTTCTGGGCCGAGGCCGACCGTCCCTGAGACGCTCTGAACGGCTGAAGACCGAGGCGGCCACCCGGTAGCCCCCGTACGCCGGGGACCGTGGCCCCGGCGACTCTTCCCGAGGGGTTCCCCCGCCCGGGGGAGCCCCTGTCCCGTCCGCGGGGCTCAGCCCTTCTTCTCGATCCTGATCGTGCCGGGGGCCAGAGGCTGGGCGTGTGAGGCTCTCCAGCGCTGGCCCTGCAGGCGTTCGAAGCTGAGCAGGCGGCCGTCGGCCGCCCGGTAGTCGGCGAAGTCGAGCAGGCCCCGCTCGGGCATCGAGGTGACGCCCTCGCCGCGGAAGGCCGCGGTGCCACGGTCGATGGGGAGGAAGTCGACCCCCTCAACGCTCAGGGTGGTCTTGGCGGGGATCATGCCCTCGGTGGGCACCTGCGTCCACAGCAGCACCTCCAGGTGCGGCGGTTCGCCGGTCGCCAGGCCGTCGTGCATCTGGATCGAGAGCCACTGGTAGCGGCGGGTGCCGTCGTCGAGAAGGTACTCGGTCCACTGGGTGCCCTGCCACGACAGGTACAGGGCGCCGAGAACGCGGCTGCGCGCCCCCTGGCATTCGATCGTGTCGCCGACCTTGATCGTACGGGGGTCGGGATAGTCGATGCCGACATGGCCCATGGCCGGTTGGGGCGGCTGCGCGGCCCCAACCGAGGAGGGGGGGATCTCGCCGGGAGGCTCGGGATCGTCGGCCCCCCTGTCCTGACGCGTCGTCGCGAAGAACGCGCCGAGCAACAGGACAAGGGTGAGCACACTCAAACCGAGTATCACGGCGACCTCGGGGGTCATGCCGCGCGATCCTACTGGAGGCGGCGCACCGCCGCACTGATGCGTTCGTCACCGGCCGTCACGGCGACCCTGACGTGCCCCTCACCCGCGGTCCCGTAGAAGTCGCCGGGGGCGACCAGGATCCCCCTGTCGGCCAGCGCGCGGACCTGCTCCCAGCAACCCGTCCCGTTGGACGCCCACAGGTACAGACCCGCCGTGGAGTGCTCGATCTTCCAACCGGCCGCCTCCAGGGCGGGACGGAGCGCCGCGCGGCGGGCGGCGTAACGGGCCCGCTGCTCCTCGGCGTGCTCGTCGTCGTCCAGCGCGACGGCCATCGCCGCCTGGACCGGCGCGGGCATCATCATGCCGGCGTGCTTGCGTATCTCCAGCAGCCGCTTGATCAGCGCGGGGTCGCCGGCGACGAACCCGGCGCGGTAGCCGGCCAGGTTGGAGCGCTTGGACAGCGAGTGCACCGCCAGCAGGCCCTCGTGCGAGCCGCCGCAGACGTCCGGGTGCAGGATCGAGACCGGCTGCTCCTCCCAGCCCAGCTCGATGTAGCACTCGTCGGAGGCCACGACCGCGCCGTGCTCGCGCGCCCACGAGACGACCTTGCGCAGGTGTTCGGCGGGCAGGACCTTACCCGTCGGGTTGGACGGGGAGTTGACCCAGACCAGCGGCACCCGCTCCGGCCCGAGCGCGAGCAGCCCGTCGGCGGCGTACGGCTCGGCGCCCGCGAGGCGGGCCCCCACGTCGTAGGTGGGGTAGGCCAGCTCGGGGAAGATCACTCGTTGCCCCGCCCCGACACCGAGCAGTGTCGGCAGCCAGGCCACCAACTCCTTGGAACCGATCAGCGGCAGCACGTTCGCCTGGTCGAGGATCACTCCGTGCCTGCGCCGCAGCCATCCGGCCGCGGCCGAGCGAAGGCGCTCGGAACCGTGGGTCTGCGGGTATCCGGGGCTGTCCGAGGCGTCCGCGAGCGCCTGGCGCACGATGGCGGGCACCGGATCGACGGGGGTGCCCACCGAAAGGTCGACGATCCCGTCGGGGTGCGACGCCGCCAGTTCCTTCAGCGGCGTGAGCCGGTCCCACGGAAAGTCCGGCAGGCCGATCATCGGAGCCTCGCGGGCACGTTCGGGTTCTCTGACCGGTTAGGAGTGGCGCTCACTTGATTCAGCCGTCGTCTTTCGCTCTGTCGGATCTGCCGGTGACACGCACCGGAGGAGCGATTTCTCACCCCTCCGGCATCGGACCCCGGGCACCGTCCTTTGGATCTTTCGCCCACCGCGGCCGGTCAGACGGTACCCCGCCGCGTTGTAGCCGGTCGCCGCGGCACGCCGCGGCGACCTCCTTCGCTCCGCGAGGCGGCAGCCGACCGATCCTCGCCGCGGCAAGATCCGCCGACAGGACCTAGTGGCTCTCGGCCTGCGGGGGCAGAGCCTCGACGACCGGGTGGTCCTTCTCGATCTTGCCGACCTTGGAGGCGCCGCCGGGCGATCCCAGGTCCTCGAAGAAGTCCACGTTCGCCTTGTAGAATTCCTTCCACTGCTCGGGCAGGTCGTCCTCGTAGAAGATGGCCTCCACCGGACAGACGGGTTCGCACGCGCCACAGTCGACGCATTCGTCGGGGTGGATGTAGAGCATCCGTCCCCCCTCGTAGATGCAATCGACAGGGCACTCCTCGATGCATGCCTTGTCCAGGACGTCCACGCAAGGCTGCGCGATGACGTAGGTCACCTCGGGCTCCTTCTTCTTTACGCACCTAGGCACGACTTCGACCGCGGGTTGCTTAGCCCTAGTATTGCCGGGCCTGCCACGTGTCTGAAACGGGAGGGGGCAAAAGTCGATGGCCCTTGGTTTCGGTGCTCGTCTGAATATCACCATAACCCCCTCTGACGTGGGCAAAAGAGTCACCACGCGGAGACGGGTTCCCGGGGGATTCCGGGACGCGGTGGGCGAGTTGGAGTTCTGGCGGGACGGCGTGCTCGGCGTACGCAAACGGGACGGCACGCTGGTCGAGATCGGCGAGGAGACGCTCGCCGCGGCGAAGGTGGTCCAGGAGCCGCGACCCCCGCGCGCGTGAGGCGCCCACCGGCACGTTCGGGTAAGCCGCTCGCCAAGACACGTATAAGCCGTCCGGTAGGAAGGGCCGCGCCTGCTCGACCGGACGAATGACAGCGGAGAGTATTTTCTCCGTGACCGTACGTACCAGCGCCGCAGCCGCCGTGATCCTCACGGCCACGATCGCCGGATGTGGCGCCCCGGCTCCTCAGAACATTCAACTCCCGCCGGTCAACACCCGGGCCGCCTCCATGAAGGAGGGCTTCTCGACGATGGAACGCCTCGTCGAGGCGGCCAAGAAGGAGGGGACCCTCACGGTGATCGCGCTACCGCGCGACTGGGTGAACTACGGCGAGATCATCGACACCTTCGCCGAGGAGTACGGGATCAAGGTCGACCAGTTGGAACCCGGCGCGAACAGCGCCAGGGAGATCGCGGCCATCCCCGCGCTCAAACCCGACGTGTTCGACCTGAGCATGGACGTCGCCGTGTCCAAGTCCGACCTCTTCGCCCCGTACCGGGTCCAGGGCTGGCAGGACATCCCCGACCATCTCAAGGATCACCGGGGCACCTGGTACGCCGGGTACGGCGGCTACATGTCCATCGGCTACGACCCGAGCAAGGTCGCGGCCCCCGCCTCCTTCTCCGACCTGCTGAAGCCCGGTCACAGCGTCTCGCTGCCCGGCGACCCCCGGGAGGTCTCGGCGGCCTTCAACGGGGTGATGGCCGTCTCGCTCAGGGGCGGCGAGGCGAGGGCGGAACGGGGCGTTGAGTTCTTCCACCGCCTCAAGGGCGCGGGCAACCTCGCGGCGACCCCCAAGGCGGCCTCGGTCGTCGTCGACTGGGACTACCACAACGCCGAGCGGGCGGCCGCCGGCAAGGACTGGAAGGTCGCGATTCCCGGCGACGCCGTGCTCGGCTCGTACTACGTCCAGGCCATCAACAAGCAGGCCCCGCACCCTGCCGCCGCCCGGCTCTGGCAGGAGTTCCTGTTCTCCGACAGGGGCCAGAACCTCTTCCTGAAGGGCTATGCCCGCCCGATCAGGATGGAGGCCCTCCAGATGCGCGGCACCCTGGACGACGAACTCGCGGCCAAGCTCCCCGCCACCAGCGGGAAGCCCGTGATCCTCACCGTCTCGGAGATCGACAGGGCCAGGGCCTACCTCCAGCGCGAGTGGGCCAGAAAGGTGAGATGAGGATGGGGCTGATGAGACTGATATGTCGTGACTTCCCAGAGGCTCTAAAGTGTCTGGAGAGTACCGATAAGAGACCCTGGCGTCTCAGAATGTGAGCTGATCGTCTTGCGATACGACGCGCCCAGCTTGACGAGGTGGAACGCTCGCGCCTACGACAGCAGCTTCGGGTACGTTTCAGCACATGGCGCCCCCCTGGTCGAACTACTCGACCCGCAGCCGGGCGAGCGCATCGTGGATCTCGGTTGCGGCACGGGGACGCTGACCGCCGAGATCACCTCCCGGGGCGCGCACGTCCTGGGGATCGACGGATCGCAGGCGATGATCGAAAAAGCCCTGGCACAGTACCCGGGGCTGGACTTCATAGTCGGCGACGGCCGCGACTTCACGGTGGCCCAGCCCTACGACGCGGTCTTCTCCAACGCGGCCCTGCACTGGATGGGCCAGGAGCCGGACGCGGTGATCACCAGTGTCCGCGAGGCCCTCGCACCCGGCGGACGGTTCGTGGCCGAGATGGGCGGCGCGGGCAACTGCGCCGCGCTGACGGCGGCGCTGTCCACCGCCTGGCGGGAGTACGGGCTCCGTGAGCCCGGCCTGCCGTGGTACTTCCCCACCCCCGCCGAATACGCCACAAGGCTGGAGAAGGGCGGCTTCACGGTCCGCCTGCTGGAATACTTCGATCGGCCGACCCCGCTCGACGAGTGCCCCAACGGGGCGGCCGACTGGGTGCGAATGTTCGCCGGTTCGCTGCTCCAGGAAGTGCCGATGGAGATGGTCGACTCGCTGCTCCACCGGGTGAACGAGCTGGCCGCCCCCGCCCTGCGGCGGGAGACCGGCTGGATGGCCGACTACGTGCGACTGCGGTTCGCGGCTGTACGCCGCTGAACCGACCCAATGCGCCGTGGCGATTTGCCAGACTATGGTCTGTTCCATGAGTCTCGTTCCCCGGCCACATGGAGTGTCTCGGGCGGCTTAAGGGGCTGGTGAAGGGAACGGATGAACTTCTGTCTGAGTGACCTCGTGCCGCCGCTACGCTGGAGCGACGCGGCCACGATCCCACTTCTGCGCGACCAGCCTGACCTGCCGGACGCCTGGTGGCGGAGCCTGCCGATGGCCCGCGTGCTCGCCGTGCTGCCTCCTGAGCGGCTGGCGGAGATCCTCACCGCGCTCGCCCTGAACCACTGGCCTGCCGCTACCGTGGGCGACGTGCTGCCCGCACTGCACGTCCTGGACCCGGACGAGGCCGACGAGCCCTGTACGGCCATAGCCCTCGACCGCGCGGGATCCTGGCCGGGTCTCCTCGCGCTGACCGGCCACGACCTGCGCGACCAGCCGTTCATCCAGCCGGTCCCGCTACTGCACGCCCTCTTCACGGCGGTCTTCGCACGCCTGGTGACCCCGCTCCCGGTGGCCTCGGTTCCGGTGGCCTCGGTTCCGGTGGCCTCGGTTCCAGTGGCCTCGGTTCCAGTGGCCTCGGTTCCGGTGGCTTCGGTCCAGGCGCCCGCCGCGCGGAGCGAGCCGGCCCCGGGCGAGTCCGATGCCATACCGAATGAGTCTGGAGCCGTCCCCGCGCCGGAGGTCGGGCCGGAGACCGCGCCGGGTGTCGTGGCGGAGTCCCCCGCAGAACCCGCCGCCGAACCCGCTTCAGGGCCCGCTTCAGGGCCTGCTTCAGGGCCTGCTTCAGGGCCCGCTTCAGGGCCCGCTTCAGGGCCCGCTTCAGGGCCCGCTTCAGGGCCCACTGCCGAGAGCACGGCCGAGAGCGTGGAGAGCGCCGGGGACGCCGTGCCGGAAGCCCTGCCGGTGCCCGAGGCACGTCGTGCGGCTGAGGCTGAGCCCGCCGCCGTCCCTGGATCGCTCTTCCAGCCGGCCCCGGCGAGGAACGATCCGCCCGTGACCGACGCGGAGGCTCAGGCCGCCGCGCCCGGCGCCGCGTTCGAAGAAGTCCGGGAGTCCCCCGCCGAGAGCGTGCCCGAGGCCGAGGCGGCTGCCGCCGCTCCGGTTGAGGAGGTCGCCGAAACCGGCGACGACCCCATCGAAGACCTCATCGACGACCCCATCGACGACTCCGTACCCGCCGCCGCCCCGGAGGCGGCGGGCGCTCCCGAGCCGGAGGAGGCCGCGCGAAGCCGTCGGGCCGGGCAGCCTGTGGAAAGCCTGCACGCGCTGGTGGACGGTGTCTTCGCCAACGTGGAGGACAAGCGCTGGGCGGTGGCGCAGAACAGGCTGTTCAGCGACACCCCGGCGAGCGCGGAGGCGCTGGCCAAGCTCTTCGCGGTGCGGCCGGAGGTCATCTTCGGCATCGAGGTCGACCTGCGCCGGGAGCTCGGGGAGTGGATCGCCTCCGACGAGGCCGCCCCGTACCGGGAGCACCTGGAGGAGATGAGAAGGGTGCTCGGCAGGGCGGCGCCCAAGGAGCGGCTGATCGACGCCGCCGACTGGCACCCCCTGGAGCTGCACTCTCTCGACATCCCGGCCTGGCAGTTCGTGCTGGCCACGCTCCCCGGTTACCACCTGGTCGACGAGTGGCTGGTGGAGGGCGACATCGCCGAGCTCCGCCATCGCACCCGCGACATGCTCAGCGACGCCCAGCCGCCGCTGACCATCAACAAGGCCCTCGACATGGTCTCCTCGCTGGGCATCCACCCCGAGGTGTCCAAGGAGTGGCTGGAGAACGTTCCGCAGCTCCGCATCCTCGGCGCGGGCGAACGACCTCCCCAGCGCCCGAACGGCGCCCCTGCCCTGATCGCGGAGAAGCCGCCCGGCGCGCCGCAGGAGAACGGGGAACCGGCGAAGGCCCCCTTCCGCCCGCTGAAGGACGTCTCGCTGACCAGGCGCTGCTTCCGCCAGCCCGACGGCCGCTGGTGGCTCCGGATCGACGTCACCTCCGACCACCTGCGAGGCGCCGAGTGCTCGCTGCCCAGCGGGTTCGCCGCCTACCTCGGGATGTCACCCGGTGAGGGCCGCACGGTCAGCAGCGCGGTCGGCGATCTGGTCCTCAGCTGGCACGACAGGCCCGTGCTCGAGTCGCTCAGAACGCTCCTGGAGGACGTGGGGGCCAAGGAGGGCAGCCACCTGTTCCTCACCCTCTCCGACGAGGGAGTCCTGCGGGCCAGGCACCTACCGGCCGCCGGGGGCGAGGGGGAGGCGACAGCCCAGGCGCTGAGACTCGTCGGCTACACCGCCTCGGGCGGCACCCCGGAACAGGCCGGGCGGGTCATCGCCACCCGGGTCGGCATGACGGGCCCCGTGGGCATACCCGACCTTCTCACCCGGCTACGAGAACGCGGGGACCGCGATCTCCTGTCACTGTTGGCCTAGCTCATGCCCCGCCTCGCCATCTCCCCGGACTTCCCCGTCGAACTCGGCGCCCTGGCCCAGCCGGTGCGCCGGGACGTCGTGGTCTCGGCGCGCAGGTTCCTGCAGAACGTGGCGGGTGCTCCGCACCCCGAGCGGGTCAGGGGGGCCAGGGACCCCCGGGTCGCCACCCTGAGGCTGGCCGACCGGTACCGGGGCGTCGTGGTCAAGCAGCGGGACGTCTACTGGCTGCTGACCGTGCTGCCGGACGCGGAGGCGTGGGCGTACGCCCAGCGCTACCGGTTCGGCGTCAACACCGCGCTGGGCGTGGTCGAGATGTGGGACGCCGAGGCGCTGGACCAGGTACGGCCCGCGGTGCGCAGGGCGGCCGAGGCGTCCACGGCGCGGCTGTTCTCCGAGATCTGCGACAGCGACCTGGCCGAACTGGGGGTGGACGGCCGGTTCCTGCCGCTGGTCAGGCAGATCACCGACCAGCTCACCCTGGAGGCGCTCGAACCGCTGCTGCCCCCCACGCAGTACGAGCCGCTGGCGGCGCTCGCCAGGGGCGAGTCGATGGCCGGGGCCTGGCGGGAGCTGGAGAACTGCCGCGCCGTCGCCGCGGGACCCGAGCCGATCAACCCCGAGGACTTCGGCGCCGCGCTTCTGCGCAGCCCGGACCGGGCCGTCTTCACAGACCACCCGCGCGAGCTGAACCGCGTGCTCGACACGCCCGGCTGGTGCGTGTTCCTGCGTCCGCCGCAGCACCGGCTGGCGTACTGGGAGTCCTACCAGCAGCCGACGCTGATCACCGGTGGCGCGGGCACCGGAAAGACGCTCGTCGCCCTGCACAGGGCGGCCCACCTGGCCAGGCGCGCGAGCGGCCAGATCCTGCTCGTCACCTTCTCCCAGGGACTGAGCGCCGAACTCGCGACCAGGCTCGACCTGCTGGTCGAGGACGAGACGATCCGCAAGCGGATCGAGGTCGGCAACGTGGACCGGCTGGCCCACCGCATCGTCGCGGAGGCCGAGGGCCGTCCGCCCTCGCTGGTCGGCGCCGCCGAGCTGACGGCGCTCTGGGAGGAGACGGCGACCGGCCACAGCCCGGCGTTCCTGCTGCGCGAGTGGGAGCAGGTGGTGCTGGCGCAGAACCTCCGGACCCTGGAGGAGTACCTGGACACCCCCCGCTCGGGCCGCGGCGTCGAGTTGTCGGCCGAGGAGCGCGGCGCCGTCTGGGACGCGATCGGGCACGTCACCGGACGGCTGCGAGAGCGCGGCAAGCGGACCCTGCTGCAGCTGGCCTCCGAGGCGTCGGTGCTGCTCGGCCAGACCACGGGAGACCTGCTGGAGGAGACGGAGCCCATGCGGGAGCCGTACCGGCACATCGTGGTGGACGAGGCGCAGGACCTGCACCCCGCGCAGTGGCGGCTGCTGCGGGCGGCGGTGCCGCACGCCCGCGACGACCTGTTCATCGTGGGCGACCCGCACCAGCGCATCTTCGACACGAGGGTGACACTCAGCGCCGTCGGGATCGACGCGATCCAGCAGCGTCTGCAGGTGTCGTACCGGCTCCCACAGGAGATCCTGTCCTGGGGGGTCCGGTTACGCGGAGGCGGTCCCGCCGACGGGCTCGTCAACGGTGTGCAGGAGCTCTACGGCTTCCGGAGCACCCGGCACGGGCTCAGGCCGATGGTCCGAGCCTACGATTCACCGCAGGATGAGCTGACGGGGCTGGTGGCACAGGTGGGAGAGTGGGTGGATGAGGGCGTGATGCCCGAGGAGATGGCGGTGGCCGCCAGGACCGCCGGCCTCGTGCGTGACGCGCGGACCGCTCTGCGCGAGCTGGGGGTGCGAGTGACGACGCTGCACGGCATGAAGGGACTCGAGTTCCGGCGGGTCGCGGTGATCGGCGTGGGCGAGGGAATCGTGCCCGACCCCGACTCGCTGACCCCCGTCGGCGAGGATCCGGCGGCCAGGGCCCACGATCTTCAGCGGGAGCGCGGCCTGCTCTATGTCGCCTGCACCCGGGCACGAGAACTCCTTTACGTATCCCATTCCGGACGGGCAAGTCCCTTCCTTCCCAACTGACCACATAGTCTGAATTGCGGATGTAATCCCCTTTGCCGGTTGGACCTCAATGAACCTCAGCCTGAGCGACATCGCGCCACCTTTGCGCTGGACCTCTCCCGGCCAGGTAGCGCCGATCGCAACCGATCCACGCCTCCCAGAGGCGTGGTGGCAGGCGCTTCCGCTCGACAGGGCCTGCTCCACCATCGGGACGTCCGAGGTCGCCGGACGCCTGACCGACCTCGCCCTGGCGTGCTGGGGTCACCTGATGCTCGGTGACGTCCTCCCGCTGCTCAGGTTCGCCGACCCCGCCTCGAGCGTACGCACGCCCGAAGGGCTCGGCCGCGAGACGGTGCACAAGCTGTTCACCGGGGTGCTGGAGCGGCTGCTCGAACCGGTCACCGAGGAGAGCGTCGCCCGGACCCGTCCGGCAAGGCCCGACCGGCCGCTGCCCGAGCTGATCGACGAGGTCTTCGCCACGCTGGACGAGCGGCAGCGGGCCATCGCCAGGGACCGGCTCTACGCCTCCCAGCGGGCCACCCTCGACGACCTGGCCCAGCGCTTCTCCGTCACCAGGGAGCGCATCCGGCAGATCGAGCGTGATCTGCGCGACCATGTCGAGGCCTGGCTCGCCAAGGATGACGCGGCCCCGCTGACCGGCCACGTGTCCTGGCTGCGGGGCCGGCTGGGCTCCGCCGTGCCCGCCGACGACCTGGCCGCGGCGGTGCCCTGGCACCGCACCGACCTGGCCACGCTGGGCATCCCCTCCTGGCGGTTCGTGAGGACGCTGCTGAGCGGCTACGAGCAGGTGGACGGCTGGCTGGTCGCGGGCGGTGCGGACGAGCTCAGGGAGAAGACCAGGCAGCTGTTCACGGACGGGCCGCGCCCGCTGGACGAGGCGGTCACGCTGGTCAGCCAGCTCGGCATCCGCGAGGACGTGGCCGAGCGCTGGCTCATCGCGGTGCCCCAGCTGCGGGTGCTGGAGAACCACGTGGTGCCCTGGCCGCGCAGCGTCAACGACAAGGCCGAGGCCGTGCTCGCGGTGGCGGGCAACCCGCTGACGCCCGAGGAGATCCAGGAACGCATCGGCGAGGACTACAGCCTCGTCGGCATCCGCAACCAGCTCACCGCCGACGACCGGTTCCTGCGGGTCGACCGGAACAAGTACGGGCTGTCGCGCTGGGGTGGCGAGCAGTATCTGGGCATCCGGGAAATGATCGTCAGGGAGATCGAACGCGCCAACGGCGAGGCGTCCGTCAACACGATCGTCACCAACCTCACCGGGCGCTACGACGTGAGCGAGAGTTCGGTCCGCGCGTACGCCGGCGGCCCCGGCTTCGAGCGCACGCAGCGCGGGTGGATCCGGGTGGCCGGAGCCGAGCAGGCCGACTACCAGCCACGCCGCGACGTCTCGGAGACCCGGCGCTGCTTCCGCAGCCGCGACGGGCGCTGGTGGCACCGGGTGGACGTCAACGCCGAGCACCTGCGCGGCTCCGGCTCCCCGCTGCCGACCGGCTTCGCCGCGCACCTCGGCATGGCCCCCGGCGGCCAGCTGACCGCCTCCACCCCCTCGGGCGACGTGGTGATCAGCTGGCACAACCAGCCGACCATGGGCTCCATCCGCCCCGTCCTGATCGCCACCAACGCCTCCGAGGGGGACCACGTCTTCCTGACCGTCTCCGACGGCGGCGAGTTGCTGACCCGCTACCTGCCCGCCGCCGCACCGGCGCTGCCCGCCCTGAACCGGGCGCTGCATCTGATCGGCTACACGGCGCCGGTGGCCTCGGAGGCCGAGGGCATCCGGCTGATCGGCGCCCGCATCGGCCTCTCGGACGGCTGCACCCGCGAGGAGGTGATCGCCCGCCTGCGCGACCGGGGAGACCGCGAGATCCTCGCCTTCCTGGAAAATGGTGGGTGATTGCGTAGGCTCGGCGTATGTTGCGCCTGTATGACACGCGGAATCGCCAGGTCGAGCGGATCGTGCCCGAGGGGAGCCGCTCGCTGCGGATGTACACCTGCGGACCGACCGTCTACAGGTCGGCCCACGTGGGCAATCTCCGGTCATACCTGCTGTCCGACCTGATCAGGCGGGTCAGCGAGCGGCAGCGGGTCCGGGTGGTGGTCTGCCGCAACATCACGGACGTCGGTCACCTGGTCGACGACGCCGAGGTCGACCCCTCCGGCGAGGACAAGGTGCTCGCCCAGGCGAGGGCCGAGGGGCGCAGCGCCCTGGAGATCTCGCGGTTCTACGAGAACGCCTTCCTCGCCGACACGGCCGCGCTGAACATCCGGCCGCCCGAGCACTCGCCCCGGGCCAGCGAGACGATCGACCTGATGATCGAGATGATCGCCAAGCTGATCGAGAAGGGGCACGCGTACGCGGTGCCCGACGGGTCGGTCTTCTTCGACGCGGCCTCCTTCCCGACGTACGGTGAGCTCTCCGGCAACCGGCTCGACCGGCTGAGGCCGGGCCACCGGGTCGAGGGCGTCGATCCGCGCAAGCGCTTCCACGCCGACTGGGCGCTGTGGAAGCCCTCGGACCGGGAGCTGACCTGGGAGACACCGTGGGGCCGGGGCTTCCCCGGCTGGCACATCGAGTGCTCGGCCATGTCGCTGCGCTTTCTCGGCGAGCGCATCGACGTGCACACCGGCGGGATCGACCTGCGTTTCCCGCACCACGAGGACGAGCGCGCCCAGTCCGACGCCACCGCCGGACACGAGGTGGTGCGGCACTGGGTCCACGGCGAGCACCTGCTCTTCGACGGGCGCAAGATGTCGAAGTCCACCGGCAACGTGGTGCTGCTCAAGGACGTGGCGGACGCGGGCCTGGACCCGCTGGCCGTGCGGCTGGCGCTGCTTGAGCACCGCCACCGCCAGCAGATGAACCTCACCTGGGACACCCTGCGGGCCGCCGACAGGACCCTGCGGCGCTGGCGGAGCCAGGTGGCCGAGTGGTCGGAGTCGCCGAGCGGCCCGATGCCCGCCGATCTGGTCTCCCGGATCGAGGCGGCCTTCGACGACGACCTCGACACCCCGCTGGCGCTCCGGCTCCTGCGCGAGCTGGAGCGCGACGGCTCGGTCGCCCCCGGCTCCCGCTTCGAGGCGTTCCTGCACCTCGACCAGATCCTCGCCCTGGACCTCTCCCTCGACATCGGCAGGTCGAGGAGCCTGCCCGGGGGTGCCGCGGAGCTTATCGAGCAACGCGCCCGAGCCCGCGACGCCCAGGACTGGGCCACCTCCGACCGCCTCCGCGACGAGTTGGCCACCCTCGGCGTGAAGGTCGTCGACACCCCGGACGGCCAGACCTGGTCCTGACATCCCCCCTGACCGGCCCTCGGCGCGGTCCGTGTCAGAAACCCGGTCCCTGACACGGCCACGGAGCGGCCCGCGCCGGGAACCGCCCCTGACACGACCCACCACAGACCTGTCTCATAGGTGTTGAATTACCAGGTGACAAACATCGCGCCCACCGGGACTCAGTACACCATCGCGGCCGACGGTTTCCAGGCGGTCATCACCGAGGTCGGGGCCGGCCTGCGGAGCCTCACCCTGGACGGCCGGCCGCTCGTCATCGACTTCCCCGAGGACCTGTCCCCGATCGGCGGCGCGGGGCTGCCGCTGCTCCCCTGGCCGAACAGGATCGAGGACGGCCGCTACACGTTCGACGGCGAGGAGCGGCGGCTCGCGCTGAGCGAGCCGCAGACCGGCAACGCGATCCACGGCTTCTCCCGGTCGTTCCCCTGGCGTGTCCTCTCCCACGACGACGCCTCGATCCGGCTGGGGCTGCGGCTCTTCCCCCAGCTCGGCTATCCGCACATCCTGGATCTGTCCATCCGGTACGCGCTGGGCGCGTCCGGCCTGGAGGTCGAGGTGGCCGCGGAGAACATCGGCACCACCGACGCGCCGTACGGCTTCGGGGCCCATCCCTACCTGACCCTCGGCACCCTCGACGACGCGCTTCTGGAACTTCCCGCGAGCCAGTGGCTCGCGGTGGACGACCGGAAGATCCCCACCGACCGCCAGGACGTCAAGGAGACCGAGTACGACTTCAGGACCGCCCGCCCGATCGGCCGGACGATGCTCGACACCGCGTTCACCGACCTGGCGCGCGGTGCCGACGGGCTGGTACGGGTGCGGCTGAGCGACGCGGACGGGACCCGCGGGGTCCAGCTGTGGGCGGGTGAGGGGATCGAGTGGCTCCAGCTCTACACCGGTGACACCCTCCCCGAGGAGCACCGCCGCCAGGGGCTGGCGGTGGAGCCGATGAGCTGCCCGCCGAACGCCTTCCGCAGCGGTGAGGACGTCATCCGGCTCGCTCCCGGAGACCGCGCCGTCCACCACTGGGGAATCGGCCCGATCTGACCTGCCGCCAGGACCGGGACCGCCTCCTCCCCCGGTCGCTCCCGGTCCCGGCCGCGGGGCGGCACTCCGGGCCGGGACTCCTCAGCGACCGGGAACGGCACGTCAGGAGAGCTCCACGGGGCTGACGAGGATGCCGTCCTCGTCGCTGTAGAGCCAGGCGCCGGGGGTGAAGACGACCTCGCCGAAGGTGACGGGGACGTCGAGCTCGCCGGTGCCCTCCTTGGCGCTCTTGGCCGGGTTCGATCCGAGGGCCTTGATACCCAGGTCCAGGCCGGCGAGGGCGGCGGTGTCGCGGACGGCGCCGTTGATGACCACGCCTGACCAGCCGGAGGAGACCGCCGAGGCGGCGATGAGGTCGCCCATCAGCGCGGTGCGCAGTGAGCCCGCACCGTCCACCACCAGCACGCGGCCCGCACCGGGGGTGGCCAGGACCCGCTTGACGAGGGCGTTGTCCTCCAGACAGCGGACCGTCGCGATCGGGCCCGCGAATCGGGCGCGCAGGCCGTAGGAGCGGAACTGGGTCAGGCAGCTCGCGACCGCGGCGCCGTGGGCGTCGACCAGATCGGCCGTGGAAGGTGTCATACCCGCATCTTCGCTAATGATCACAATGCCGGGACCTCTGGGGTGGTGCCACACTTGCTGGAGCATGTCGCCTAGGAGGTTTTTGTGAGGTTTCGCCCGTACGCCTGGATGCCCCGTCCGTTCAAGTGGCTGGCACGCGTACTTTCCGTCCTCGTGGTGCTCGGTCTGCTGTTCGCCGGGGCCGGCGTGTGGAGTGTACGGGCGTCCTTCCCTCAACTCGAAGGCGAGCTCAAGGTACGTGGCCTCACCGGGAAAGTCACCGTATATCGCGACAAAACGGGTATCCCGCATATCTATGCGGACTCCCCCGACGACCTGTTCCTCGCCCAGGGCTACGTGCACGCGCAGGACCGCTTCTTCGAGATGGACTTCCGCCGCCACGTGACCGCCGGCCGGCTGTCGGAGATGTTCGGCTCGGCGACGCTGACCGAGGACAAGGTCATCCGGACCATGGGCTGGCGAAAGGTGGCGGAGAAGGAACTGCCCCTGCTCGGCGAGCAGACCCGGCGCTACCTGGACGCCTACGCCGGCGGGGTGAACGCCTGGATGGAGCAGAACAACGGCTTCGCCGCCCGGAGCCTGGAGTACGTGCTGCTGCGGGCGACCAGCCCCGGCTACAGCCCCGAGCCGTGGACCCCGGTCGACTCGCTGGCCTGGCTCAAGGCCATGGCCTGGGACCTGCGCTCCAACCTGGCCGACGAGATCGGCCGGGCCCTCGCGGCGAGCAAGCTGCCCCGCGGGCGGGTGGAGCAGCTCTGGCCCTCCTACCCGTACGACACCCACCAGCCGATCGTCACCCGGGGCTCGGTCGGCGAACGCGGGTTCGACCAGGACGAGGAGCCGAAGAAGAGCGTCACGGAGCCGCCGGGGACACCGGCCACCGGGGCGCTGATCCGGGCGGCGGCGGCCATCCGCGCGGTGCCGAGCCTGATGGGCGACCCGGCGGGCGGCAGCGGCATCGGCTCGAACTCGTGGGTGGTCGGCGGCAAGCACACCAAGTCGGGCAAACCCCTGCTCTCCAACGACCCCCACCTGTCCGCGAGCATGCCCTCGGTCTGGTACCAGACCGGACTGCACTGCCGCGCCAAGGGTCCCGAGTGCCCGTTCGACCTCACCGGGTTCAGCTTCTCCGGCGTGCCCGGCGTGATCATCGGCCACAACGACAGGATCTCCTGGGGCTTCACCAACCTCGGCCCGGACGTAGCCGACCTCTACCTGGAACGGATCAAGGATGATTCGTACCTGTTCATGGGCGACTGGAAGCCGCTGACCACCAGGACTGAGACGATCAAGGTGGCCGGAGGCGCCGACGTACAGCTCAAGGTGCGCGACACCATGCACGGGCCGATCATCTCCGACGTCCTGCAGAGCACGAAGGACACGCTGCCCGGCATGGACGCGGTCTTCGAGGAGAAGGCCGACGCGGTCGCGCTCAAGTGGACGGCCCTGGAGCCGGGCAGGACCGCTGACGCGATCTTCGAGCTGAACACCGCGCAGGACTGGCAGCAGTTCCGGGCGGCGGCGAGCAAGTTCGAGGTGCCCGCACAGAACCTGATCTACGCCGACACCGCGGGCAACATCGGGTACCAGGCCCCCGGGCGGATCCCGGTGCGGAGCCGCGGCGACGGCACCTGGCCGGTGCCGGGCTGGACCGGCGAGTACGCCTGGCAGTCGACGATCCCCTTCAACGAGCTGCCCAGCGTCTACAACCCGCCGGAGGGCTACATCGTGACCGCCAACAACGCGGTCATCGACCCCACCCGCTACCCGTACAACCTCACCAAGGACTGGGCGTACGGATACCGCTCCCAGCGCATCCTGGACCGCCTCCGCGACGCGGTGAAGGACGGCAAGGTGGACGTGGCGGCGATGAGCGCGCTGCAACAGGACACCGACAACGGCTTCGCCGACCTCCTGGTGTCCAAGCTGATGGACGTCAAGATCGCCGGGCCCGCCGAGGACGCTCGCGAGCTGCTGCGGAAGTGGGACCGCTCGCAGGGTGAGGACTCGGCCCCCGCGATGTACTTCAACGCCGTCTGGCGGCACCTGCTCATCGAGACCTTCAACGACGACCTGCCCGAGGGAGCCTGGCCCGGCGGCGGCGACCGCTGGTTCGAGGTCGTCCGGGTCATGCTCGACAAGCCGAACGACGCGTTCTGGGACGACAGCGGCACCCCGCGTACCGAGACCCGGGACGACATGCTGCGACGGGCGATGGCCCTGGCCTACGACGAGCTGAACGCCCGGCTCGGCCCGGACGTCAAGGACTGGCGCTGGGGAGACCTGCACTCGCTGAAGCTCGTCCACCAGACCTTCGGAACCTCGGGGATCGGCCCGATCGAGTGGCTGTTCAACCGGGGCCCGTTCCCGGTGGCCGGCAGCGACGACGCGGTCAACGCCGCCGGCTGGGACGTCCAGTCCGACTACACGGTGGGCTCGCTGCCGTCCATGCGAATGGTGGTCGACCTGGGGAACCTGGACGAATCCCAGTGGATCAACCTGACCGGTGCCTCCGGCCACGCGTTCCACGACAACTACTGGGACCAGGCGCCGCTCTGGGCGAGCGGGAAGACCGTCCCCATGCTCGCCCGCGAGGAGTCCGTCAAGAAGGCGGCCACCAACGTCCTGACACTCAGCCCCTGATGATCCGAGGCGGGCGCCGGGAGGCGCCCGCCCACCGGGACGCCGAGTCGCAGGTCGTCAGGTGGTCAGCACGCGGGACTCGCCGATGGCGAGGTCCCACAGGTCGGCGCGGTCCCGCCCCGCCTCCGCCCAGGCCGCCCTGGCCTCCTCCACCGGCGCGAGGAGCGACTCTCCTGACAGTACGAACGTGCCCCAGTGCATGGTCGCCATCCGGCGCGCCCCGACGTCCTGGCAGGCCCGTACGGCCTGCGCGGGGTCGACGTGCACGGCCTTCATGAACCAGCGGGGCTCGAACGCGCCCACCGGCATCAGGGCCAGGTCGATGCCGCCCGGATAGCGTGCCCCGATCTGGGCGAAGCGCTCGCCGTAACCGGTGTCCCCGGCGAAGTAGATCGTCTGGTCGTCGGAGGCGATCACCCAGCCGCCCCAGAGGGTCCTGCAGGTGTCCCAGACCGTGCGGCGGCTCCAGTGGTGGGCGGGTACGAAGTCGAAGCGGACACCGTCCACCCAGGCGCTCTCCCACCAGTCGAGCTCGATGACGTGGCGGAACCCGCGTCTGGTGAACCAGGACCTGAGCCCGGCCGGGACGAGGACCGGCGTGCTCCGCGGCAGCCGCCGCACGGTCGGCGCGTCCAGGTGGTCGTAGTGGTTGTGGCTGATCACCACGGCGTCGATCCGGGGCAGGTCCGCCCACGCGACGCCGGGCGGGGTCAGGCGGGGCCGGGTGCCGGGGATCTTCCTGGCCCAGACCGGGTCGGTGAGGATGGTCAGCCCGCCGATCTGCACCACGTACGTCGCGTGACCCACCCAGGTGAGGACCGCGTCGGTCCCCGTCTGGCGGGGAAGCCCGTCCCGGTGGACCGGGATGCGGTCCGCGTCCCCGACCCCTGGGCGGAGCCTGCCGTGCCACATGATCGCCAGCAGCTCCTGGAAGGTCGGGACCGGCGAGGTCAGCCGGTCCCTGAAGCCGCCCGGCCACGACCGCCGGGGCGCGGGTGCCGGGCGGCCCGGCGGACGCGCC